>DATLFF010000216.1:0-19841 GCA_035524915.1 Gemmatimonadota bacterium
TCCAGCCACGCCGCGCCCTCCGGGCCCGCCGCGGCCGGGTCGCCGACCACGATGACCAGCCGGTAGTGGGCCGGATCCAGCGCCGACCACCCCTGCGGCGCGCCGCCCGCCGTCGGCCGGAGCGCCCCGCCCGCCGTCCACCGCGCGTCCACCGGACCCGGATGGGCGCGCTCCAGCGCGCGCCGCCACGCCGCCATCTCCCAGCCGGGGCGGAGCCCCACCAGGAGCGCCCGCGCGGGCCCCGCGCCCGGGCGCCAGATCCACGCGCGACCATCGTTGGCGGTCACAGGGTCGGCCGGCTCGAGCCGCGCTTCCACGACGCGCTCTCCCGCCGTGGCGGCCGGCAGCGGAACGCGCACGGTCCGTCGCTCGCCGGGGGCCATCGGCGGCACGTCGGCGCGGCCCACGGGCCGGCCGTCCACGGTCACCTCGATCCGCCGCGCGGCCGTCGGCCGCCCGCCCACCGCCGCCACCTCGACCCGGGCCACGAGGGCGCCGCCGGTGGGCTCGTCCACCCGCAGCTCGAGCACGGCCGCGTCGGCCAGCACCGTGGGCCCCGGCACGACCACGTAGAGAGGCCCGGGCGGGGGCTCGGGAGAGCGCCCGCCGGCGGCGCGCCCGTCGGAGACCACCAGGATGGCGTCGGGGAGTTCCGCCGCGGCCGCCTCCACCGCCGTGGCCGGGTCCGTCGTCGCCCCGCCGAAGGAATCCCGCTCGACGTTCCAGCCGGCGGACCACTCCTCGAAGGCGTCGGAGGCGAGCCACGCGGCGGCCGCTTCGGCCCGGGTCGGGCCCGTCTCCCCGGCCACGTCCATGCTGAGGGAGCGGTCCACGCGCACCGCCAGGGTCCGCCCGCCCGCGTCGGCGCGGCGGCAGCCCGCGTCGACCAGGGCCAGCGCCAGGAGCCCGGCGGCGGCCACCCGAAGCCCCGACCGGAACGGGTCGCGCCACCCCGGCGGAGCCAGCGCGAGCCACGCGACCCACGCGGCGGCCCCGATCCCGAGCGCCGCGAACGACGGAACATCCCAGGCGATCGTCAAGTCACGGCGCCGGGCGGGGGGTCACGAACCGACGGGGTCCTCGGGGGCGGTCACGCCCAGGTACTCGGCGGGGGCATGGGCCTCGCCCCACCGGAGCGCGAGCCGCCGGGCGAGACTCGACGGGCGCAACTCGATCCGCTCCAGGGTGGCGCGGTCGATCCACGCCAGTCCCACGAGGCGCCGCGAGCCGGGATCGCCTTCGAGGTCCTCCCCGAGCGCGGGAGAGCCCTCCCACGCGTCGAGCCAGAAGGCGACGTCCAGCACGTGCCGGTCCGCGCCGCGGAATTCGCCTACCGCCCACAGCCGGCCCTTCCGGACGACCAGGCCCGTCTCCTCCGCCATCTCGCGCACCAGCGCCTCCCACAGCGACTCCCCGGGCTCGACGTGGCCTCCGGGCAGGACCCAGTACTCCGCCTCCCCGCGGCGATGGCGCGCGCACAGGAGGGTCTCTCCGTCGAAGCAGATCGCCTGCGCCCGGATCTCGCGCGCGCCTTCAGCCCCGGCCACGAGCCCGCTCCGCGATCGCGTCCAGGTCGGCCGGCCCCCAGACCGGGCGCTCGTAGCCCGGCGCCGCGCCCACCAGCGCGGCCGCCGCCCGCTCCCCGCGGGCGCCCTCCGGCGCGTCGTCCACGACGTACAGCGCGTGGATCCGGCCGAGGATCCGCCGGGCCGAGGATTTCACTTCCTTCTGCGTGGGATGGACCACCAGGAGCGCCAGGTCCGGCCGGCAACTCTCCACCACCCGGTTCCCCTCCACCACGACGCCCGGATGACCCTCCAGCTCGTCCAGGGCGCGGGAGAGGCCCGCCGCTTCCTGGCCCCGCTTCCCGACCACCCAGCGCACGTCCGCTGCTCCCGCCGCCCAGTAGCGTCCGGTGTCCTTGCCCGGGGCGTCCGTGTCGCCCCGCTCCCCGAAGACCCGCGGGGCGTCGCCCAGGAGGTGGCTCACGCAGCAGGTCTCGGGATCCTTTCCGCACGAGCGGTAGTGCCCGCGCGTCACCTTGACCGCCGCCCAGCCGGGCAGCCGCTCCAGCAGCGCGCACACCAGCGTCGTCTTGCCGATTTCGGAAGTGGTGCCGCTGACGGTCACGACTCTCATCGTCCACCAATGTAGCGCGTCAGCCGCGCCCGTGGGTCAGGGCGAACGAAAGGCTCTCCAGCTCGACCACCAGGTCCACGTCGCGGACGGCGACGCCCTCCGGGGTCTCGATCGTGGCAGGGGCGAAGTTGAGGATCGCGCGAACGCCGGCGCGGGCCAGCCGGTCGACCGCGTCCTGCGCTCCCTCCGCCGGCGTCGCGACGATTCCGATCTCGATCCCGCGCTCCTCCGCCGCCTCATCCAGGGCCGTCACGTTCTCGACCACGAGATCGCGCCAGCGCCTTCCGATCTTCGCCGGATCCACGTCGAAGATTCCCACGATCTCGAACCCGCGGCGCCGGAACCCGTCATACTGGTGCAGCGCGGCGCCCAGTCGCCCGGCCCCCACCACGCACACGCGCCACTCGCGGTCGAGGCCGAGAATCGCGGTCAGTCGCGCACGGAGCTCCTCCACCGGGTATCCCAATCCCCGCTTGCCGAAGGAGCCGAAGTGAGAGAGATCCTTGCGCACCTGGGCCGGCGTCATCCCGCCGGCCCGCGCCAGATCCTCGCTCGACACGGTGCCCGTTCCCTCGGCCTGGACCTGGTCGAGGTAGCGGAGATACTGGCTCAGGCGGCGGACGGCAGAATCGGAGATCCGGGGTGGGGACATGGGCAGGCTCTTTTGTGATTTATTTCACAAGGTGAGGGAGTATAGACACGGCCCCTTGCGCGGGTCAAGCGCCAGGATCCGGCGGGGCCGTCGACAGGACGCATTGCTCCCGCTATGCTGGGGCGACCCCGTCCCAGGAGGCGCGTGACTCCCGATCTCCCCCGCGAGCCGAGCGGACTCCTCGCCCGCATCGGCCTCCACCGGCCCGAGTTGCGCGCCTGGGCGATGTACGACTGGGCGAACTCGGGGTTCGTCCTGGCGATCCAGACCGCGATCTTCCCTATCTGGTTCCACGCCCAGGCCGGCGGCGAGGGGATCGGCACCGTGCGGCTGGCCTGGACGACCACCATCGCGCTCGCCCTGGTAGCGGTGGCCTCTCCCGTCCTCGGCGCCCTGGCCGACTACGCCGGCCTCAAGAAGCGCATGCTCGGCACTTTCGTGGGGATCGGCGCGGCCGCGACCGCGTGTCTGTGGTTCGTGGCGGAGGGCGACTGGGTCACGGCCGCGGTCCTCTTCGGCGCGGCCAACATCGGCGCCCAGGCGAGCTTCGTCTTCTACGATTCGCTGCTGCCCCACATCGCGGGGCCGCGCGAGATGGACCGCGTCTCCACCGCCGGCTACGCGCTGGGCTACTTCGGGAGCACTCTCCTGTTCGTCCTGCTGATCTCCTGGATCACCTGGCCCGAGGCGTTCGCCCTGGGATCCCGCGGGACGGCCACGCGGGCGGCTTTCGTGGCGGTGGCGGTGTGGTGGCTCGTGTTCACGCTGCCGCTCCTGCTCAAGGTCCCCGAGCCGCGGCCGCGGATCGAGCCCGACGAGCGGCCGGGTCAGAACCCGTTCCGCGTCGCCTTCGTTCGACTCGGCGAGACCTTCCGCGAGCTCCGCACGTACCGTCACGCCTTCCTCATGCTGCTCGCCTTCGTGGTCTACAACGACGGGATCGGCACGATCATCCGGATGGCGGGTCCGTACGGGAAGGATCTCGGGTTTCCCGACGGCGCCCTCATGCTGGCGATCCTGGTCCCCCAGATCGTGGGCATCCCGTTCGCCTTCATGTTCGGCGCGCTGGCCGGACGGATCGGGCCGAAACGCGCGATCTTCCTCGGGCTCATCGCCTACGTCGGCATCACGAGCTACGCCTTCTTCCTCCAGACCCTGACCGGCTTCTTCGTTCTGGCGGCGATGGTGGGGGTCGTGCAGGGGGGCACGCAGGCGCTCTCGCGCTCCCTGTTCGCCAGCATGATCCCGACCCACAAGTCGGCGGAGTTCTTCAGCTTCTACGGGGTGCTCGACAAGTTCGCCGGCATGCTGGGGCCGATGTTCTTCGCCACCACGGCCCAGCTGACCGGCTCGAGTCGGATCGGCATCCTCTCGCTCCTGTTCTTCTTCCTGGCGGGCATGCTGATTCTCTCCCGGGTGGACGTCGCCGAGGGCCGCCGGGTCGCCCGGGAGGCCGAAGCGCGACTGTCTTCGAAGCCCTGAGCCGCCAGAGTTATCCACAGCGATCCACAATGCCCGAGGCCCAGCGACGCGGGTCGAAACGGCGCGCCGGCCCCGAGACGCCGGTCACGCCCCCGTCATACGCCCGACAAAGACGTCAACCAGGCCAACCTCCTGGGGTTGATACACTTGTAGCGGATCGTCTTCAGTTCGATATGAGGTGAGACGCCATATCCTCTACCGAACCCGGCCGTTCTGCGACCCTCGCCTCGTTCACGTCCGTCCGGGTCCGAGTGTGGAAAAGCCGCGCCGCGACGGGGTTTTCTCAACCCTCCCCCACTTCGTCCGCCAGGGCCCCGTCGAGCGCCAGCCATTCCTCGATCGACAGCGTCTCCGGCCGGCGGCCCAGGTCCAGCTCCACCTCCCGTCCCACTCGCTCCACCGCCGCCGGCGAAAGCCCCCAGGGCTCGAGCGTCCGGAGGCTCTTCTGGATCTGCTTCCGGCGCTGGCCGAAGAGCCCCTGCACCAGCGCCCGGAGGCGCTTCCGCCGGGGCCCGTCCACGCCGGCGCGCCCGATCGGGGTCAGCCGGACCACGCTCGAGGTCACGGTGGGAGGCGGCCGGAAACGGCCGGGCGGCACGTCGAAGAGCCGCTCGACGTCCGCCGCCAGCCGGACGCCGACCGTGAGCGCCCCGCGGGCCTTCGTGCCGGGCGCGGCCGCCAGCCGCTCGGCCACCTCGCGCTGCACCATGAACACCATCGCCGCCACCGGCGCTCCCTCGACCGGGTCGAGAAAGTGGAACAGGAGCGGCGACGTGATCGCGTAGGGCAGGTTCCCGATCACCCACCAGGTCGCCCCCGGCTCGAGCGCGTGCTCCAGGGCGTCCCCGCGGACCACCCGAAAGTTCGGCCGATCCCCCCAGCGCGACTCCAGGTCCGCCGCCAGCGTGGAGTCGAGCTCGACCGCGGTCACGTCCCATCCGCGGTCCAGCAGATGCTCGGTGAGCGCCCCGCGGCCGGGTCCGACCTCGAGCACGCGGGCTCCCTCGGGGGCTCCGAGCGCGTCGGCGATTCTGGCCGCGGTCGGCCGGTGACAGAGAAAGTGCTGGGAGAGGCGGGGCTTGCGGGGCGGCGTCACCGCTCCGGCGGCTCGAGGGCCGCCTCGACCGAGCCAACCAGCCGGAGCCGTCGCGCGAGACGCAACTGGTCCACGATCTCGTCGAACGAGCGGGGGAGGGCGGCCACCGCCAGGCCCCCGCCCCGGGCCTCGCACCGCTCCTGCAGGCGGACCATGAGGGCCAGCCCCGGCGTGTCCACGTGGGTGATCCCCGCCAGGTCCAGGACCACGCGGATCCGGCCGGCGGCGAAAGCCGACTCGATCGCCGCTTCGAGCTCGTTCGAATTGGTGAGGACGAGGTCCCCCGTCACCGCGATCACGACGGTCCGGTCGGACGCGCGGGCCTCGCGCAGGATCAGCGGAGGCCGGCTCACGGGGACGCCCCCAGCCGGTCGGCCGCGGCGGCCAGCCGCTCGATCGCCCGCTCGAGCGCCTCGTCCGCGGCGGCGAAGGAGAGCCGCAAGTACCCCTCGGATCCGAACGCCGAACCCGGCACCAGGGCGAGATGCTCGTGCTCCAGCAGGTCGAGGCAGAGATCCACCGAGCCCCCGCCGATCGCGGCGCACCAGTCCCGCGCATCGATCCACAGGTAGAACGCGCCCTCGGGCGGCAGCGGAACGATCCCCGGAACGTTCGACAGGGCCTCCAGCAGACGAGCCCGCCGGCGCGCGAACGCCGCGACCATCGCGTCCACTGCCGCGCGCCGCTCCGCCCGGTGGGTGAGGGCCGCCAGGGCGGCATGCTGGGAGATCGTCGACGTGTTCGTGTTCACGTGGCCCTGGAGGCGCGCCATCGCCGCCACCATGGGCTCGGGGGCGACCGCGTAGCCGACCCGCCAGCCGGTCATGGCGAACGCCTTCGAGAACCCGTTCACCACCACTACGCGCTCGTAGTCCGCCGCCCGCGCCACCATGGAGGCGAACGGGCCGCCGTAGCGGATCTCCTCGTAGATCTCGTCCGCCAGGATCCACGCGCCGGTGGCGGCCGCCGCCCCGGTCAGGGCGTCGAGCTCCGCGGCGGTATAGACGGCTCCGGTGGGGTTCGACGGAGAGTTCAGCACCACGCCGCGAGCGCCGGCCGCGAGCGCCGGGGCGAGCGTCTCGGGGGTCAGCTTGAACCCGGTCTCGGGTCCCGTCTCCACCACCACCGGCTCGGCCCGCCCCAGGCGGACCAGCGGCGGATAGGACACCCAGTAGGGAGCCGGCACGACCACCCGGTCGCCGGGGCCGAAGAGGGTGAAGAAGGTGCAGAAGAGGGCCTGTTTGGCGCCGACGCTGACCAGGATCTGACGGGCGTCGCCGGCGCCCCCGAGGCGCTCCCGCAGGTCCTCGGCGATCGCCGCCCGGAGCGCCGCGAGGCCGGCCGCGGGAGGGTAGCGCGTGCGCCCCTCGCGGATCGCGCGGATCGCCGCCTCGGCCACGTAGGCCGGGGTGTCGAAGTCGGGCTCGCCCGCGGAGAGCGCGATCACGGGGACGCCGTCCGCAGCCAGGGCAGCGGCCCGCGCGGTCATCCCCAGGGTCGCCGACTCCTCGATCCCGGCCAGGTTCGGTGTCGCCAGCGTCCCGCCGATCACTCGTGCCCCCGGAACTTCTCTTCCAGCCCGCGCGCCACCACCGGCGCCACGAACGCCTCGACGTCCCCGCCCAGACGCGCGACCTCGCGGACCATGCTCGAGGACAGGAAGGAGTACGTGGCGTCGGGCGCCATGAACAGGATCTCGATCTCGGGGGCCAGGTGCTTGTTCATGAGCGCCATCTGAAACTCGAACTCGAAGTCGGATACGGCCCGCAGGCCGCGCAGAATCACAGTGGCCCCGACCGAGCGGGCGAACTCGACGGTGAGCCCGTCGAAGGGCGCCACCCGAACCGCGCTCACGCCGTCGAGCACCGCGCGCAGCATCGCCACCCGCTCGTCGGTGTCGAAGAGCGGCTCCTTGGGCGTATCCACCGCCACCCCGATGACCAGCTCGTCGACCACGCACAGCGCCCGGCGGAAAAGGTCCTCGTGACCCCGGGTGACGGGATCGAAGGTCCCCGGGTAGAGCCCGATCAGGCGCCCCCCGCTCATCGGCGCCAGTAGAGGGTGACTGCGGTATCGCCGTAGCGCCGGGTGTCGGCCCGCGCGCCCGGTGGCGCCGGCGCCGGCTCGGTGCGGGCGGCGTGCTCGAGGACGCAGGCGACCGTCCACAGGCTCCCCCCGACTCCGTGACGGCCCACGGCCGCGAGATCGTCCGCGTACGGCGGGTCGCAGAAGACGAGCTCCCACTGTTCCGACGCGTTGCGGGCGAAGCGCATGGCGTCGTCCCGCACAATCCGGACCTGGTCCGCCAGCTCTAGGGCGGTCACGTTCGCCTCGAGCAGGGCCAGCGCGGCCGGATCCCGCTCGACGCAGGTCGCCGACCGGGCGCCCCGCGAGAGGGCCTCCAGCGCCAGCGCGCCGGTCCCCGCGTAGAGGTCGAGCACGCGGGCCTCCTCGACCGCCTCGCCCAGGATCCCGAACACCGCCTCCCGCACGCGATCGGACGTGGGACGCACTCCTCGGCCGCGGGGAGCCTTCAGGCGCCGGCCGCGGAAACGCCCGGCGATCACGCGCATCCGCGCACCGCCTCGCCCTCGTCGAGCCGAACGTCGATCAGCCGGGCCTGCAGGGAGGCCCGTCCCAGATAGGTGTTCTCGCGCAGCCGGCACGCGACCCGGAGCCGGCCGCGGTGAAAGTCGAGATCCTGAAGCAGGTGGCCCAGGTTGAACCCGATCGCGTCCAGCGTCCGGCCGTCCGCCGCCACCACCATCTTGAGATGGTTGTCCCCCACGATCCGGGGGTAGCCCCGGGAGGCGAGCCCTCCGAGGGCCAGGACCGGCTCTGGGTTGCCCGGACCGTAGGGAGCGAATCGGATCAGGGCCCGGTGGAAGTCGTCCGTCAGCTCGCCGAGCGGGAGGGCCAGATCGATCGTGAGGGTGGGGACCAGCTGCTCCGGCCGGAGGGCGCCGCGCGCGTACTCCATGAACGCGCGACGGAACCCGTCCACCGCCTCCCGCCGCACGGCCAGTCCGGCGGCGTATCGGTGGCCGCCGAAGGCGTCCAGGTGGCCGCGGCATGCGGTGAGGGCCTCCAGCAGGTGGAACCCGGGGACGCTCCGGGCGGATCCCCGGCCGCGGCCGTCGGCGTCGAGCGAAATCATGATCGTGGGCCGATGGTAGCGTTCCACCACGCGGGAGGCGACGATCCCGATCACGCCCGGATGCCAGCCGTCGCCGGCCAGCACGATCGCCCGGTCGCGGCGGGGATCGTGCGAGCGCTCCAGGATCTCGATCACCTCGGCCAGGAGCCGGCGGTCCTCGGCCTGGCGATCGATGTTCACCTCCTCGATCCGCGAGGCGATCGACCGGGCCTCCGCCGGGTCGTCGAGGAGCAGGAGCGCCACGCCGCGCTCGGCGGCGTCCATGCGGCCGATGGCGTTGATCCGGGGGGCGAGGACGAACCCGACCTCCCACGAAGACGGAGTGCGCCCGGCCAGGCCGGTCGCTTCGAGGAGCGCGCGGAGGCCCTCGTTCCGCGTCCGCCCGAGCATCTCCAGCCCCACCCGGACGATGGCCCGGTTCTCCCCCGTGATCGGGACCAGGTCGGCGACCGTGCCCAGCGCCACCAGGTCCAGCCCCCGGACGATCGCCTCGCGACCGCGGCCGGCGGAGCGCTCGAGCGCCTCGCACAGCTTGAAGGCCACTCCCACGGCGGCCAGGTTCGGGTCCGGGTAGCTGCCGTCGCGCCGCTTCGGGTTCAGGATCGCGTTCGCCGACGGCAGCGATGGGCCGGTCTCGTGGTGGTCGGTCACGATGACGTCCATCCCCGCCTCGCGGGCCGCCGCCACCTCCTCGACCGCGGTCACGCCGCAGTCGCAGGTGATCAGGAGCCGTGTCCCCTGCTTCGCCAGAGCCCGAACGCCGGCCAGGGAGACCCCGTAGCCCTCCTCCACCCGGTGGGGGATGTAGAACTCGACCTTCGCCCCGCGCCAGCGCAGGTAGCGCACGAGAAGCGCCGTGGCGGTGATGCCGTCGACATCGTAATCGCCGTAGACCGCGATCGGCTCGCCCGCGTCGATCGCCCGCTCGATCCGGCCGACCGCGAGGTCCATGTCGAGCATGAGAAAGGGGTCGTGGAGCTGGTCCAGCCCCGGATCCAGGAACACGCCGGCGCGCTCCGGGGTGCCGTGGCCCCGTCGCAGGAGCAGCTCCGCGATGGGGTGGGGGACGCCCAGCGAGCGCGCCAGGTTCCGCGCGGCCGGTGCGTCCACGGGTGCGGGCCAGGTCCAGTCGGGTCGCATCAAAGCGGTTCCGTGGCGAAGGCCAGCGTGGCGACGCGGGGGGAGCGAAAAAGAGCGCCGGCGTCGAGCGGACGATAAGCCGGGTTCTGTTCCGCGACCGTACGGGACGGTCGCGGTGACGGCCATCGATCTGAGCGGCCTACCCGGAAGTCGAGCGCGGCGAGCCGCCGCATCCTTCCCTACGTGGCCTTGCTCCGGACGGGGTTTGCCGTGCCGCCCCGCTCGCGCGGAAGCGCGGTGGGCTCTTACCCCACCTTTTCACCCTTGCCCGCACCCCTCGCGGGGCCGCTGGCGGTGTGTTTTCTGTGGCACTTTCCGTCGCCCTCCCCTCGCGGAGAGGGCGCCTCGCGTTGCGCCCCGTGCCCTCTCGGACCCGGGACCTCCGCGAGCGTCCCGCTCTGTGGAGCCCGGACTTTCCTCCGGCGTCACCGCCGGCGACCGTCTGTCCGCCCGACTCCGACGCTCCGTGGAAGATACCCATCAGGAGGGCGTCTCCGCCAGTCAGCCGGGATCGCTCGCGGCGCTCTCGGGCGCGGCCGCGTCGAAGGCGTCGATCGCCTGGTTCGCCAGCGCGTCGGCGGCCGCGTTCTCGGCCCGCGGAACGTGGTGGGCCGACCAGGACGCCGCCCGTTCCAAGGCCTCGACGGCGCGGAACCAGCGCGGCCGGAGGTCCTCGTTCTTCACCCGGTACTCGCCGGTGAGCTGGCGCACCACGAGCTCGGAGTCGGAGTAGACCTCGATCTCGGTCTCCCGGTCCGGAGCCGCCGCCGCGAGGCCCCGCAGGAGCGCCTCGTACTCGGCCTGGTTGTTGGTGAGGGACCCGAGGTAGGCACAGCCCTCCGCCACGATCGACCCCTCCGGGGTTTCGACCACCCATCCGGCCCCGGCCGGGCCGGGGTTGCCTCGGGCCGCCCCGTCCGTCCGCACTACCAGCCGCCGCACGGCCTAGACGGGTCCCCGGCCGGAAGCGTTCCCCGCGGAGGAGCCCGCCACGGCGGACTCGGCGTACACCAGCGCTCCGCACGCCTCGCACGGATGGAGCGTCGCGTCGTGGGTGATCTCCTGCACGACCTGGGGCGGCATCGACCCGAAGCAGGCCCCGCAGGCCCGCCCCTTCAGCGGCACCAGCGCGGGGAAGCGGCGGCCGCGACGGAGCCGGTCGTAGGCCCGCAGGTGACGGTCCTCGATCTCCGCCGCCGCGCCGGCCCGGCGCGCATGGGCCGCATCGAGCCCCCGCCCGATCTCTCGTTCCTCCCCGGCGAGTGCCTCCAGCGTCTCGTGGGCCGCCTCGCGCATCTCTCCCAGCTGCGCCCGGATCTCCTCGAGCCGGCCCTGGTGCTCCTCGTGCCGGGCCATGAGATCGAGGACCTGGTCCTCCAGGTCCGAGATCTCTCGCTTGGTGGACTGGATCTCGCCGAGCAGCGCGCTGTACGCCACGTTCGTCTTCACCTCGTTCAGCTGGCGGTCGTAGCGCGCCAGCTTCTCCTGCCGGGTCTCCAGCTCGCTCTCCCCGTGGCGGCGGTCCAGGCGCACGCGCTCGAGGCTCTCCTCGTGCTCGGCCTCCTCCGCCTCGAGGGCCGTGATCTCGCCGATCGCCTCCGCGCGCCGCCGCGGCACGGCGTCCCGCCGCTCCTCGAGCCCCACGATCATCACGTCGATCTCCTGGAGGGCCAGCAGCCGCTCCAGGTGGTTCCCGTCTCTCATCCTCGCATTACCCCCAAAAAAAAAGTGCACCTCGTCGAGGTGCACCTCGGTTCTCTTCGCCGGATGGGGCCTCGGGCCCGCCGGGCTCCAGGGTTCGGACCCGCGGCTGCCCCTCCGATCAACTCCGGAACGGCTCCGGATCTCTGTCCCGGCCCCCATCGGCCGGAACCCCCCTCGAATACGACATCGTCACACCTCGAAGATAACCCGTCCTGCGCGGGACGCGCCAGCCGGCCGCGGCGCGGGGGCGAAGAGCCGCTCCGCATGCGACACGAGCCGGGGAATCGCCCCGGCTCGATGTCCTGGATGGTGGGCAGTGCAGGATTCGAACCTGCGACCTCCGGTATGTGAGACCGGCGCTCTAACCGACTGAGCTAACCGCCCGAAGAGTTGAAAAGTTATCCGCCGGCGGCGGAGTGGTCAACGCGCGCCCGGCCCCATGAGCAGGGTGGGGACGCGGTTCTGCCGCTGACCCTCGGCCACGAACTCCTGGAAGCACACCTCCTCCACACCGGGGAAGGTCCCCTCGAAGGTGAGGATGCCGCTGGCCTCGATTTCGCCGGTCAGGCGCAGGCCGGTCTGCATGACCATGTCCGCCGCTACCTCGACCGGCGCGCCGGCCACCAGAACCGTCACCGTCGCCTGTCCCGCGGCCTGCAGGATCCCGTCCGCGTCGAGCGTCCCGTTCAGGGTCGCCTCGTCGCCGAAATCGATCCGCCAGAGATCGTTGTCGAGCCGCGTGATGGTCATGGTGGCCTCGTACTGGTTCTGGTCGTTGTCGCAAGTGTCCTCCAGCTCGGCGATGGTGAGGACATACGTCCCCTCCAGCGTCAAATCGTCATTGCCGTCGTCACAGGCCCAGACGCCGGTCAGCCCGACCAGGGCGATCGCGATCCACGTGCGCATATGCTCTCCTTCGTCCTTCGGGATGTGGGCCCGGCTGGATTCGAACCAGCGACCTCGGGATTATGAGTCCCCTGCTCTGACCGCTGAGCTACGGGCCCCGCTATGGGGTCTAACCAAAACCGCTACAGATAGTTAGGTGGTTTAGTTCCACCCCTTTCGGGGTCGCGGAGGCGGTCACGCCCGCGGGTGACTCAGATGTCGTAGAACCTGAGGAGGTCCCGACACTTGGAGGGATGCCGCAGCTTCTTGAGCGCCTTTGACTCGATCTGCCGCACCCGCTCGCGGGTGATGTTGAAAATCGAGCCCACCTCCTCGAGGGTGCGCGGGCAGCCGTCGCCGATCCCGAACCGGAGCCGGATGATCCGCTCCTCGCGCTTGGGAAGCGAGTGGAGCACCGCGTTCACGTTCTCCTGGAGCAGCGCGAACGCCGCGCTCCGCGACGGCGACAGCGAGCGCTGGTCCTCGATGATGTCGGAGATCTGCGTCTCCTGGTCGGACTGGACCGGACGATCGAGCGAGATCGGCTCCTGCGCGATCTTCAGCACCGCCTTCACCTTGTCGAGCGGCAGCTCGAGCTTCTCCGCCACCTCCTCCGGCGTCGGCTCGCGGCCCTGGACCTGCACGCAACGCCGCGTGAAGCGGGTCACTCGATTGATCGTCTCGATCATATGGACCGGGATCCGGATGGTCCGCGACTGCTCGGCGATCGCCCGGGTGATCGCCTGACGGATCCACCACGTGGCGTAGGTCGAGAACTTGTACCCCTTGCGGTGGTCGAATTTCTCGGTCGCCTTCAGGAGTCCCGAGTTCCCCTCCTGGATCAGGTCCAGGAACTCGAGCCCGCGACCGATGTAGCGCTTGGCCACCGAGACCACCAGCCGCACGTTGGCCTCGATCATCCGGCCGCGCGCGCCCATGACCCGCGCCAGCAGGCGCCGCACGTCGATCAGCGTGGCGTGGTACTGGGCGCGGCTGAGCCCCGTGAGCGGCTCCAGACCGCGGTCCCTCCACGCTACCGCCGTGAGACCTTCGTATTCGGTGAGCGAGCCGGCCAGGTATTCGATCTGCGACGGGTGGATCGGCAGCGCCACGAAGAAGGCGCGCACGGCCTCCATGCCGTCGTGGGCGTCCTTCCCCCGCTGACCGCGACGACCGGTCCGCGCGTGGATCTCGCGGGCGGCGCTCCAGATCTCCTCCTGCGCCATCAGCTGCTGGCGGAGCGACCCCCGCGCCGCCTCCTCGGCGTTCTCGTTCTCCGGCTCGTCCTCGACGAAGTCCACCGACAGGAAGGACTCCGGCCGGATCTCCCCGTCGATCACGCGCCGCCCGAGATCGAACGCCCGGTCGATCGAGGTCCAGGACCGGAACACCGCCTCCCGCAGCTCCACGTGGCCCTCGGCGATGGTGCGCGCGAGCTCCACTTCCTCCTCGGCGTTGAGGAGTGGCACCCGCCCCATCTCCTGGAAGTACATCTTGATGAGGTCGTCGTGGAGCCGGCCGTTGTCGCGGAAGGCCGACCGGCCCACTTCGGGACGCCCCTTTTCCTCGAAATCCTCGTCGGCATCGGTGTCGGAATCCGCGCCGCGGGACCCCCGCAGGTGCAGGATGGCGCGATCGATCGTCTCGGAGTCCGGCAGGTCCGCGGCGCGTCCGTTTCCGGATTCGACCTCGTTGGGCTCGATCTCGGCGGGAACTGGAGGCATAGGGACCATCCGGACGGAGAACGGTTCGGGGTGGACCGGGTGTCGAAGGTACCGGGCCGATTCCGCGGGTGTCAAACCTCGTCGCGGGTGGGGCCCCCCTCCCCCCCGCGGGGACCATCGCGGCGGACGGGCCCGACCCGCCCCGGCGTGAGCCGGCGCTTGAGCTCGCGTCGCGTCAGGGCGTCGGCCACCACGTCCCCCGTCGCCTCCATATCGAGCTGCAGCTTGCCCCGCTCCACCGCGCGCTCGCGGATCCGGCGCAGGCTCTCGTGGAACGTCCGGTCCGAGAGCTCGAACCCGGCCTCCTCCCGCATGACCATCTCGGCCCGGGCCAGCACCCGATGGACGAGCGGGTCGGGGCTCGTCCGGAGTACGTCGATCGCCTCGTCGCCCCGCTCGGCCCGCAGCTCAGCCAGCCGCCGGAAGAGCGCGGCGTTCTCCTCGTTGTCGAAGTACTCCGGCCGGCACAGCTCGATGAGCGTGTCCAGCCATTGCAGGTCGGTGACCGCGTGCAGGACCAGGTAGCGCTCGTCCTCGGTCTCGGGCAGTCGAACCGGATGGGCGAAGCGCCCCCGCGGAAAACCCGTCCCGCCGCCGGCGGGAGCCGCGGCGGCCGGCACCCGCCTCCCCTCGCCGGCGGGCCGGGGCCGCCCGGCAGCAGGAGCGGCGGGCAGATCGAGCGCCTCCCGCGCCACGTGCAGCTCGGAGGCTACGCGATCCAGGTAGAGCGAGCGGGTCACAGGGTCGGGCACTCTCGCCACGGACTCGAGCAGGCGTCGGATCGCGCGCCGCTTGCGCGGCACGTCGCCGAGGTCCACCCGGTCGACGACGACCGCGATCTTCTCGTCGATCAGGTCGCGCGCCGCTCCCATCCGCTCCTCGAAGGCCTCGCCGCCTCCCTCGCGGACCAGCGAGTCGGGGTCGCCGCCCACCGGCAGCCGGACGAACCGTACCGTGAACCCCGCCGCCAGGAGCTCGTCGCCGGTCTTGAACGCCGAGCGCTCCCCCGCCGCATCCCCGTCGTAGGCGAGGTACGCGGTCGCGGCGTAGCGCCTCAGCACTCGGGCCTGCTCCGCCCCGAAGGCGGTCCCCAGCGGCGCCACCACGTTCTTCCATCCGGCCTCGTAGAGGCCCACCACGTCGAAGTTCCCCTCCACCACCACGACGGACCCGTTCCGGCGGATCGGGGCCCGGGCCAGGTCGAGGTTGAACAGGGTCCGGCCCTTGGTAAAGATCGGAGTGTCGGAGGAGTTCAGGTACTTGGGCTCCCCGTCGTCGAGCCGGCGGCCCGACAGCGCGATCACGCGGCCCCCCGGCGAGCGGATCGGGAAGCAGATCCGGCCCCGGAAGCGGTCGTAGAAGCCTCCCGTCTTCTCGCTCCGGACCGCCAGTCCCGCCTCGGCCACCATCGCGTCCTCGATCCCCTGCCGGCGGGCTTCCGCCAGGACCGCGTCCCATTCGTCCGGGGCCCATCCCAGCAGGAACGTCTCCCACGCCGCGCGCGAGATCCCGCGCCGCTCCAGGTAGGCGCGCGCCGGCGCGGCGTCATCGGACTCCAGCAGCCGGCGGTGGTAGAGCTCCGCCGCCAGCCGGTTCGCCGAGTAGAGCGGCGCCCAGGGGTCCGGCCCGGTCTCGGCGTCGGCCTCGGGGATCTCCACGCCCGTCCGATCGGCCAGCGCGCGGACGGCGGAGGGGAAGTCCACCTTCTCGTACTCCATCAGGAAGGTGAACACGTTGCCGCCCGCCTGGCAGCCGAAGCAGTAGTACATCTGCTTGTCCGGAGTGACGTTGAACGACGGGGTCTTCTCGGGATGGAAGGGACAGAGGCCCACCCAGTTCTTTCCCCGTTTCTTGAGAGGGACCGATTCCCCGATCACCTCCACGATGTCGGCCCGGTCGCGGATCTCCTCGATCGCGGATTCGGGGATGGGGCTCACGAGCGGTCTCCGTCCTCTTCTGGCTCGAGCGAGGCGATCGTCACGCCGTCGCCCCCCTCGTTCCATCGGCCCAGCCGGAAGTCGTGCACGTAGGCGTGCTTCGAGAGAAGCTCGGCCACCCGCCGCCGGAGCACCCCCGTGCCCTTGCCGTGGATGAACCGGATCCGCGGGCGCCCGGTGTGGTACGCCCGCTCGAGCGCCCCCGCCACCGGAAACCCGATCTCGTCCGCGGTCATCCCCCGCAGGTCCACCTCGAGCGCGAGCGCCGGCTCCTGGTCCGGGAACTCCCCGGCCGTCGCCGCGCCGTCGCCCGCCGGGCGCTCCGGGCTCCGCTCGGCCGCCTTCTCGACCACCTCGCACTCCGAGGCGCGGCAGGAGATCCGCACCTGTCCCGCCCGCACCACCGCGGCGTCGGCCCGGCGGTCGAGCTCGACCACCTCTCCGACGAGGTCGTAGCGCGGGATCCGCACCCGGTCGCCCGGCTCCACGTCGGCCGGCGGCCGCGTCTCGGCCAGCGCCGCTCGCTCGGCCCGGAGCGCCTCCGCCGTCCCCTCCGCCTCCTCCGCCAGTAGCCGCGCCGCGCGGGCGGCGGCCGCCGCCTCGGCCAGCTCGGTGGCTCGCTCGCGCAGCTTCCGCTGCTGGCTGCGGACCTCCTCCCGTAGCCGCTCCAGCTGGCTCTCGAGCTCCGCCAGTCGCCGCTCGGCCTTCTCGCGACTCTCGGCGGCCTCGCGCTCGATCCGCCGCGCGCGGGCGCTCTCCGCCTCGCCGATCGCGGCGCGCTCGGCTTCGAGCGCCTCCCGGGCCTCGGCATAGCCCCGCTCCTCGGCCGCCAGGCGGTCGATCACCTCGTCCAGCTGCCGGATGCCGGCGTCCAGATGGGCCCGGGCCCGCTCCACCACCGCTCCGAAGCCCCACCGCTCGGCGAGCTCGAGACCGAAGGAGCGCCCGGGCACGCCGGGCACGAACCGGTAGCGCGGGAGGTTCCGCTCCACGTCGTACGCGAGCGACCCGTTCACGATCCCGGGCGTGGCCGCGGCCAGCGCCTTGAGCGCGTGGAAGTGCGAGGTCGCCACCGTACGGACGCCGCTCTCCGTCCAAGCCTCCAGCAGCGCCGCGGCGAGCGCCGCTCCCTCCGACGGGTCGGTCGAGCCGCCGATCTCGTCCACCAGGACCAGGCTCCCGGGGCCCGCGCCCTCCAACGCGGCCTTCAGCCGTGTCAGGTGGGCGGTGAAGCTCGAGAGGTCCTCGGCGATCGACTGGGCGTCCCCGATGTCGGCGAACACGGCGTCGTGCCAGGGGATCGTCGTCCCCGGGCCCGCCGGCGGGACGATCCCCGACTGGGCCATCAGCACCGTGGTCCCCAGAGTCTTCAGGAGCACCGTCTTCCCCCCCGTGTTGGGGCCGGTCACGACGAGCGTCCGATCCCCGGGCCCCAGCTCGAGGCCGAGGGGGACCACCTCGGCCAGATCCCCCGCGCCCTGCCGGGCGACCAGCAGCGGATGGCGCGCCTCGACCAGCCGCAGGGTATCCCCGCCCAAGGCCGGCGGGTGCCCGCCCGTCGAGAGCGCGTAGCGCGACCGGGCGAGCACCGTTTCTGCGTGGAGCGCCAGCCGCGCGGCGTGCTCCAGCTCGCCGCGGCGCATCGCCAGGGCGGCCGAAAGCTCGCGCAGGATCCGGTCCTCCTCGCGGCGCACGGCCAGCTCGGTGCTCCGGAGCGCGTTGTTCCGGTCCACCACCTCGTGCGGCTCGAGGAACACCGTGGCCCCCGAGGCCGACTCATCGTGCACGATGCCGGGGACCTCCGAGAGCGCCTCGCGCCGGAGCGGCACCACGTAGCGGCCCTCCCGTACCGTGGGGCGGCTGTCGGCGGCCACCAGGACGTGGGGGAGCCGCGAGATCAGGCGGTCCAGGATCTCGACCAGCTCGGAGCGCCGGCGGCGGACGTCGCCGCGGAGCCGCGCCAGGGCCGGGCTGGCCGCGTCCACCAGGCGGGCCTCGGCGTCGAAGGCGCCGAGGATGCGCTGTTCGAGCTCCGGCTCGGCGGGCGCGGTGCGGAACCGCTCGGCCAGCCGCGGCCAGCGCTCTACCCCCCGACGGAGGAACACCGCCAGCCGGCGGACGCCCTGGAACGTCTTCGCGGCCGATACCAGCGCCGCGCCCTCCAGCACGGCGCCCTCGGCCGCCAGGGCCCGCACCGTCGGCGCCTGGTCGTCGACGTGGGGGGCCGGGAAGCTCCCCTCGCCGCTCAGGTCCATCCCCTCGGCCACCTCGGCCAGCGCGGTCTCGGCGGCGCCGCGGTCGGGGAGCGGGCGCCAGGCGGCCAGCGCGTCGCGCGCCGCCGGGGCGCTGGTCTCCCGGGCGACGCGCGCGCAAACGGCGCCCCACTCGAGGGCCGCCAGCGTGGCGTCTTCGACTCGGGTCATGGACGGAAGATACGACGCGGGCGGCCGGAGCGACCGCGACGCCCTCCGCGGGGGCCCCGGCGGGCTCAGCCCTGGGCGGCCAGCTTCTCCCGGACGCGGCGGCTCACCTCCGCGCCCTCGGCCCGCCCCTTCACCTGCGGCATGAGATGACCCATCACGGCGCCCATCCCGGCCGGAGATGTGGCGCCGACCTGCTCGATCGCCTCGTCGATCAGGCGGTCGAGCTCCGCCGGCCCGAGCGGCTCCGGCAGATAGGCGCGGATGATCTCGGCCTCGGCCGCCTCGCGATCGGCCATCTCCTCGCGGCCGCCGCCGCGGAACTGCTCCTCCGACTCACGCCGCTGCTTGGCGGCGCGCGAGAGGATTTCGAGCTCGTCGTCGCGGGTCAATGCCCGCCTCAGCTCGATCCGCCGGTTCACCAACTCGCTGGTCACGAGCCGCAGCGTGGACACCCGCGTCCGATCACCGGCTTTCATGGCGGTCTTCAGGTCCGCCTCGATCTGGGTATGGATCTCCGCCATGACTCCGACGCTAGCCCGGGGGCCAGCCGAGCGGCCGTCCGCCCAGCACGTGAGCGTGGACGTGGAACACGGTCTGGCCCGCTCCGGCGTTGCAGTTCACCACCAGCCGCCACCCCTCGTCGGCGATCCCCTCGGACGCCGCCACCGATGCCCCCGCCCGCACCAGCCGCCCGACGAGCGCGTCGTGGTCGGGCGAGAGGTCGTTCAGCGTGGGCACGTGCTCCCGCGGGACCACCAGCACGTGGACCGGAGCCTGCGGCCGGAGGTCCCGGAAGGCGATCCAGTCCTCGGCTTCGGCCACCACGTCGGCGTCGATCTCTCCGGACACGATCCCGCAAAACACGCAGTCGCTCACCCGGCGTTTCCTCCCTCGGCGTTCAGCTCTCCCACGATGTCGAGGAGCTGATGGATGTCCTCCAGATCCCAGTCGGCGCCCGAGTGGACGGTGCCGAACGTGTCGCCGTACCGGGCGAACGCCGTTCGCATCCCGACCTGAATCGCCCCCACCACGTCGCGCTCCGGCCAGTCCCCCACCATGAGGGCCTCCTCCGGCGCCACGCCCAGCAGCTCCAGCACCCGTTCGAACGGGGCCTGCGAGGGCTTGTGCTCCCCCGTGTCCTCGTGCGTCACCACCACGTCGAACAGGTGGTGGAGGTTCAGGGAGCAGAGCCTCAACCACGCCTCCCGGCGGGGGGCATCGGAGATCACGCCGAGCCGCAGGCCGCGCTTGATCAGCTCCACCAGGGTGACCGTCACGTGCGGGTAGAGCACGAGCGCCGCCTCGCGCGCCCGCCGGTACGCCACGATCCCGGCGGCCAGGATCTTGGGGTCGATCTCCCCCAGCCGGGACTCCAGCAGGTCGTCGAACACCCGCTGGTACTCGATCCCCTCGCGCTGGTAGATCTCGAAGATCTCGCGCTCGGCGTCCTCCCGCCCGAGCGTCAGCCCGGCGTCGATCATGGCGTCCACGGCGGCCTCGAC
>DATLFF010000217.1:0-2041 GCA_035524915.1 Gemmatimonadota bacterium
CGGCCATCGCGGTCGCGTACTCGATGGTGCCGCTCCTCGCCGGCCGGGCGTTCAAGCGGGGGCGCTGGATGTCGGCGCGGGCCTGAGGCCCCGCGCCGGCTCCCTTGCCGTTTTGCCAGGAAGCCGGCTACTCTGATGTTCTCCATCTATCACAAGGAGCCCATTTGAAGACGCCAGCCCGTTCCGTCGCGCTGATTGTCGCCGCGATGGTCGCCTCCGTCGTCCTCGACGGCACGAAGGCGGTCCATGCAGATCCCGAACTCCTCCCCATCCGCTGGAACGACAACGACCGCCCCGCCGGCGTCCTCGAAAGCGGAGTCCTGACGCTCCGCCTCGAGCTCGTCCGGGGGGAGTGGCGCTATCTGGGGGACGACCGCCCGGGCGTCGAGGTCCTGGCGTTCCGCGAAACCGGGCGCGATCCCGAGAATCCGGGCCCTCTCATCCGGGTCCCGCTCGGGACGGAGATCCGGGTGACGGTCGCCAACCCGCTGGACGTCCCGCTCGTCGTCCACGGTCTGGCCTCTCGCCGGGTCGCGGACATGGACTCGCTCGTCGTACCGGCGGGCGCGACGCGCGAGGCGCGCTTCCTCGCCGACGCCACGGGCACCTACTTCTATTGGGGAACCACCACCGGATCGCGCCTCGCCTTCGAGGCTCCCGACTCGCGACTCTTCGAGGACAGCCAGCTCGGCGGCGCGCTGATCGTCGATCCCCCCGGAGCGGACACGGGTCGGGACAAGGTCATGGTCCTCTCGATCTGGTTCGAGCGGCCGGCGGACGGCGAAGAGCCCGATTGGCAGACCGAGACGTTCGCGATCAACGGCCGGGCCTGGCCGCTCACCGAGCGGCTCGCCTACGACCTCGGCGACAGCGTCCGCTGGCGGCTCATCAATCTGACGGACCGCAGTCATCCGATGCACCTCCACGGCTTTTTCTTCCAGGTCGACGCCCGAGGCGACATCCAGCAGTCGCGGCTGCTCTGGCCCGGCGAGCAGAGCCTGAACGCCACCCATCTCATGGAGATCGGGGAGACGGCGGACATCTCCTGGCTCGCCGACCGCCCCGGCGGATGGCCGTTCCACTGCCACATCAGCTACCACGTCGTCGCGAACGCCCTGCCCGGCGACTACCCCGACGGCCTGGCGCGCGACGAGGCACTCCTCCACGGCACGCACGGCGGCGATCCCGACCAGCATGTGGTCGAGGGGATGGGCGGGCTCATGATGGGGATCTACATCCGCCCGCCGGAGGGGTACGTCATCGATCAGCCCGCGGAGCGCCGGATTCGCCTGTTCGTCGTCAGCGACTCCCTTTCCGGGGAGCGGCGCCGCTTCGGCTACGCGCTCGCGGGCGAGGACGGAGCACCCCCCGCGGGCCCCGCCACGTGGCCTGGCCCGACGCTCGTGGCGTGGGTCGGCGAGCCGACCGGGGTGACCGTGATCAATCGGACCGACGAGCCGACCCAGGTCCACTGGCACGGCCTCGAGATCGAGAGCTACTACGACGGGGTCGCCGGAGTCGGCGGCTATCCGGGGGCCACGACACCCGCGATCATGCCCGGCGACTCCTTCGAGATGCGGATCACGCCGCCGCGGGCGGGAACCTACATGTACCACACCCACTTGAACGACATCCGGCAGCAGAGCGCGGGCCTGTATGGCGGATTCGTGGTGCTGCCCGCGGGCCAGCCATGGGATCCGGAGACCGATCGGGTCTATATCCTCAGCACCGGCTCCGACCCCGACATGAGCCCCCTCCTCAACGGCGCCCGCGAGCTGCCGGGGACGACCCTGAAGGTGGGTGTCACCTATCGCTTCCGGCTCATCAACATCACGCTGTTCAACGCCGGCGCGCGCTTCCGGCTCGCCCGCGAGGGGTTCCCGGTGGTGTGGCGCGCGGCCGGGAAGGACGGCGCCGAGCTCGCGCCGCGGCAGAGGACGATGGGATTCGCCGACCGGGTCGTCAGCGTCGGAGAGACGATGGATTTCGAATTCCACCCCACCGTGTCCGGAGAGTACCGGCTCGAGGCGCGCTCGTTCAC
>DATLFF010000218.1:0-2646 GCA_035524915.1 Gemmatimonadota bacterium
ACCAGTGAGGCGGCGGCGGCGATCAGGAAGGGCACGTCGCCACCCACACCCGGCTGCCCACGCCGTCGTGGACCGCCGTTTCACCCGCCGCGCGGTAGCCGCAGGACGCGTAGAACCAATTGGCGCCCACGTTGTCGGCGCCCACGGTCACCTTGAACTGGGACACGCCGCGTTCGGAGAGGCCGCCCCGGACCTCCGACTCGAGCGCCCGGCCGACGCCCCGTCCCCGCGACGATTCGGCCACGGCGATGGAGAGCAGCTCAGCGTCGGGGAGAGTGGAGCTCCCGTTCCCGTAAGAGGCGGTCTCGCGGACGCGACGGATGACGGAAGGGCGCGCGAGCCGCGGCCCGGCGAGGGTCGCTGCGAGCACGCCTCGGCGGATCGCGAACCGCCGGTAGAAGCCACGCAGTGAGGACGTCGCGGTCGCGAAGCCCTCGAAGGCGCCGTCGCGCTCGGCCACGACCGCCACGGTGTTCGGGTCCTCCATCGCCGCGAGGTAGAGCTGCCGGAGGAACCCGTCCCCCAGCTTCGGCAGGAACGCGGTCGGCATCGACCGTCGGTGGAGCGTCGCCATGGCGCCGGCATCGGCCGGACGAGCGGGCCGGAGACCGACCGAGGCGGTCGCGCGAGGCGAGAGACGCCCAGCCCGCACGAGGAGGCGGCGTGTGGCCCCGACGACGGTCGCGGCCACGCGCCGCTCGTCGAACCGCTCTTCGGCGCGCGCTCGGGCCGCTTCGCCCATCCGCGCGCGCAAACCCGGATCCTCGAGCAGGTTGCCGATCGCGGTCGCCAGCAGGTCCGGCCGCCGAGGAGGTACGAGGAAGCCTTCGACGCCGTCGCGCGCAACCTCCCGGCACCCGCGGATGTCGGTGAGCACGAGCGGCGTACCGCTCGCAGCCGCCTCGATCGCCGATCGAGGCATCCCTTCTCGCCACGAGGGCAGGACGAAGACATCCATCATGGCCATGAGCTCCGGCACGTCTTCCCGCCACCCGGCGATGAGCACATCGCCCGAAGCGAGGTTCAGTTCCTCCTCGGACAGCGCGTCCCACTTGTCCACGTCGCGATCCCCGACCACCAGGAACCTGGCGTTCGGGAACCGTCGCCGGACCGATCGTGCAGCCTCGAACAGCTCCCGGTATCCCTTCTCCGCGACGATCCGCCCGACGGTGCCGACCACGAGCTCGTCGTCGGCGATGCCAAGGTCCCGCCGGGTCTTCGCGACCCGCTCCTCGTCCGCGAGCGAGGGCTCGAACGTCGACAGGTCGAGTCCGTTCCCCAGGTGGACCGAACGACCCCGCCGGACGAGTCCGAGGCGGCGCGCCCACGCGAGGTCCTCGGCCGATTGGTACAGCTCGAGGTCGCTGCACCGCGCCGCCAACCACTCTGCGGCAAGGACAGGCAGCCTGCGGCGGAGGCGGTCGTCCGGCGTCGCGTACAGGCCATGCACCGTGTTGACGACGCAGGGGATCCCGACGATCCGTGCGGCCAGCCTGCCCATGACGCCGGGCTTCGGGTTGTGCGTGTGGACCAGGTCGTAGCGGCCTCGCCTGAGGAGACCGACGAGCTCGCCGAACGCGCGCGCGTCGGCCCGCGGATCCCAAGCCCTCGTCGCGCTCGGCCACGCCACATGGCTGATCCCCTCGGCCTCGAGATCGCCCACCCAGGGCCCTGGGGCGGAGATCGCCGTGACGTCGAAGCCCGCGTTCCGGAGCGCTCGCAGCTGCGCGAGCAGCAGGAACCGCGGGGTGAGGTCCACGGTGGACACGTGCGCGATCCTCGCGGTCACGCTCGCTCCCAGGGTCCGCGACGCAGGACGCGGTAGGCGAGTGATTCGGCGTCGAGGCGCCCGCGCACCTTCTGTTCGAAGAAGAACCGGCCGTCGCTCCGCAGGATCGGCGTCCGCCCGAGCTCGAACGGATCGAGTCTGCCCGCGCGGTTCGTCCTCCAGGCGTGGAGCGCCGCGGAACGGAACAGCTCCCGCGCCGCCCGTGCGGCCGGGGGAGAGCCCACCGCCCACGGGTACGCGAAGTGGCGGCACGCCACGCCGAGGTGATCCTCGATCAGGTCCTTGCTCCTCCGCATCTCCTCGTGGGCTTCCGACTCGGATGCGCGAGAGAGGTCGGCGTGCGTGTGCGTGTGCGACCCGACGGTCACGAGGCCGGTCCGCACCCCATCCGCCAGGTGATCCCACGTGAGGCCGGCGCCGCTCTCGGCGAGCCGCGTGGCCAGGTACAAGGTCGCGGGGACGCGGTAGCGCTCGAGCAGGGGGACGACGTGCTCGTGGAAATCGGGTGTGCCGTCGTCGAACGTGATGACCACACCGCCTCCACCCTCCTCGAGAACGTCGTCGAGCGTTCGCACCCGTTCGTGGGAGGCGAGGTAGGCGATCTCGCGCTCGAACTCCCACGGCGGCAGCTCGATCTCCACCTCCTCCGGACCGACGCGGTGGTACAGGAGGATCACGACGTCGTCGGGCGCGCGGGGGGGCCACACACCGAGCGGCAGAGTCGCGAGCTTCGTAGCCTTCCGCAGGCCGGGCCCAGCTCTCATCGATGGCTCCTTCCGTGCGATCGGGCCACGCCCGTCCCCACTAAGGCTGCGGCGGCAAGCGGCACCGCGGGGAAGTGCCAGACGTAATCCACG
>DATLFF010000219.1:0-3045 GCA_035524915.1 Gemmatimonadota bacterium
GCCGAGGCCAGCGTGCCCGGCCCCCACGGCCACAGCCCCACCGGCCCGAGCGTGGCGATCCACGCCGCCGCTCCGCGGGGAGCCGTCAGCCGCTCCGCCCGATCCACAGCGCTCGGTGGGAGTACAGGTAATCGATGAGCGAGAGCACGGTGAGCACCACCACGAACCAGAACCCGACCTCGATCACCGAGCGGGTGTAGGCGTGCCAGTGGGCCCAGGCCGGGCCGGTCGCGCCGGACTCCATGTATCCCAGGTTGATCCGGAACACGAGGACCGATCCGATGAACCAGTTCTGGACCATTGCCTTCGACTTCCCCCACCCGCTGGCCGCGATCACCGTTCCGCGGTTGTCGGCGTAGCGGCGGAACGCCGTGATCAGGGCCTCGCGGCCCAGCACCAGGAGCACGAGCCACAGCGGGAGCAGCCCGATCCAGTACAGCGGGACGAAGGTGGTCAGGACCAGCAGCTTGTCGGCGATCGGATCGAGCAGCTGGCCGAAGCGCGTGATCTGGCCGCGGCCGCGGGCCAGGTTCCCGTCGATCACGTCGCTCACCGCCGCGGCCACGAACAGGAAGAACGCGGCCCAGCGCTCGAACAGGCCGTCCTGCAGGATGAGCCACGCCAGCAGCGGCGTCACCGCGATCCGCGCGACCGTGACCGTGTTGGGGGCGTTCCAACGACGCTGGGGGTTCACAGCTCGCGGCGTGCCGCGAGCGCCTCGCCGACCGTCAGCTCGTCGAGAAACTCGAGGCTCCCACCCATCGGGATCCCGCGCGCGATCCGCGTGACCCGCACGTCGTATGGCTCGAGCGCCCGCCGGAGCCAGAGCGCGGTGGCCTCGCCCTCGACGTCGGGATTGGTGGCCACGATCACCTCCTCCACGCCGCCCTCGCGGACGCGCTCGATCAGCCGGTCGGCGCTGAGCCCCTCGGGGCCGACCCCGTCGAGCGGAGAGAGCCGGCCGTGGAGCACGTGGTAGCGGCCACGGAAGCCGCCGCTCCGCTCGATCACGTGGATGTCGCTCGACTCCTCGACCACGCAGATCAGGCGGTCGTCGCGCCGAGGGTCGCGGCAGAAGACGCACTGCCGCTCCTCGGCGATGTGGCCGCACGTCTCGCAGAATACGATGCGGTCCTTCACCTGCATGATGGCGCGCGAGAGCCGGTCGGCCGAGTCGCGCGACTGCTTGAGCAGGTAGAACGTGAGGCGGCTGGCGGTCTTCCGGCCGATGCCGGGCAGCCGCGAGAGCTCCTCGATCAGGGTCTCGACCGCGTCCGCCACGACGTGCGGGTCAGACGAGCCCGGGCAGGTCGAAGCCGCCCGTGAGCTTCTTCATCTCCTCGGCGGCCATCTCGGCGGCGCGCAGGAGCGCTTCCGAGATCGCGGCCACGATCAGGTCCTCGAGCATCTCGACGTCGGCGGGGTCGACCACCTGCGGGTCGATCCGCACCGAGACCAGCTCCTGGCGGCCGTTCACCACCGCGGTCACCATCCCGCCGCCGGCGGTCGCCTCGACCGTCCGGTCTCCGAGCTCGGCCTGCACGCGCGCGACCTGGCTCTGCATCCTCTGGGCCTGCTTCAGGAGGTTCTGGATGTTATTCATGTCCTGTATCGGCTTGTTCTCCTTTCGGTCACGGCCGCGCCGGCGAGGACCGCCGGACACGGACGACGTTCGCGTCGAACAGCTCGACGACCTGCTTGAGCACCGGGTCGTCCTCGATCCGGGCGGCCACGTCCCGGGCGCGGATCTCCCCCGCCGTGGGCGCGCGGGCCGGGGCCGCAACCGGAGCCGGCGCCGCCTCCGCCGCCGGGCCGGCGGCCTCGTCCGGGGCCGCGGCGGCGGGACTCTCGGCCATCCGGACCTCGATCGCCCCCGCGAAGCTCCAGCGCTCGCGCAGGACCACGGCCAGGCAGTCCAGCTCGCCGCGCCGCGAGAGCTGCTCCCGCCGGAACTCGGCGGACGGCGGCAGGGTGAGCGTCACCCGCTCGGCCGAGAACCCGGCCGGCCGAGCCTCGCCGAGCGCCGCGGCGACGGTGGGCCGCGCCGCGTGGACCGCCCCGAGCACCCATTCCCACTCCCCCGCAAGCAGCTCCAGCGAGAGCTCGCCCGGCGGCTCGGCCAGGGCGGACTCCGGGCCACCCGTGGCTCGCACCCCCGGACCCGTGGCTCGTACCCCCGGACCCGTGGCTTTGCTCCCCCGCGGCGCTTCCCCGCCCGCCGGGCTCCGCCCCCGGGGATTCTCCCGTCCCGCCGGGCTCCGTCCCCGGGGCGCGGCCCGGTCCCCCGGCGCGCCGCCGGACGGCGGCGGGGACCCCGCCAGCGCCGCCAGCGCGCGCTCCACGTCCACCGTGCGGTCCAGCAGCGCCAGCCGGACCAGCAGGACCTCGAGCACGAGCCCCTGCTGGCTGGAGCGCCGGAACACCCCTTCCTCGTCCGTCGCCAGCGTCAGCATCCGCAGGAGATCCTCCGCGCCCAGCCGTCCGGCCGTCTCGCGGTAGGCCTCGCGCCAGCGCTCGGGCACCTCCACCGCCCCGTCGGCCGCGTCGAGCGCGAACAGGAGGCAGTTCCGGAGGTGCTCGAGGAACCCGGCATAGAACTCCTCCAGGTCGTAGCCCGCCTCTCGCAGCCGGCGGGTGAAGGCCAGCGCGCCGGCGGGGTCGCCCGCGGCCAGCAGCCCGGTCAGCTCCAGATAGCGCTCCTCGTCGGGGATGCCGATCAGCCGCCGGAGGGTCTCCAGATCGATCGCGTCGCCGCCGAAGGCGACCACCTGGTCGAGCAGCGACAGCGCGTCCCGCAGCGAGCCGTCGGCCTTCCGCGCGATGGCGAACTCGGCCCCCTCGTCCAGCTCGAACCCCTCCTTCTCCGAGATCCCGCGGAGCCGCTCGCGGATCGCCGGCAGCGGGATCGGCCGGAAGTCGAACCGCTGGCAGCGCGACAGGATGGTCGGCAGGATCTTGTGGGCCTCGGTCGTGGCCAGCACGAACACCACGTTCCGCGGCGGCTCCTCCAGCGTCTTCAGGAACGCGTTGAACGCGTCCTTGGAG
>DATLFF010000220.1:0-6627 GCA_035524915.1 Gemmatimonadota bacterium
GGATATCTTTCAACGTTGGTTTCGGTCCACCCTCCCATCGGGACCGAGGGAGGGCACGATGGCGAAAGACGATCACGACCGCGACGAGTCGCGGCCGCAGCAGTTCCCGTTCGAGGGACTCCACGTCTACCAGCGGGCCCAGGAAGCCTGGAGCCTCGCGGTGGCGACCCTGACCGATGACCCCGTCGGGTCGGCGGCCGAGCACGAGATCCGGCAGGCCGTCACCGGCATCGCCCGGGCCACCGCCCGGTCGCGCTCGAACGGCAGCTTCACGGCCGAGCTCGAGAACTCCCGCGGCTCGCTCCACGCCGCCGCCGCGCTGGTCGAGCAGCTGGCGCGCCGCGGCACGCCGGCGGACGAGGGGCTCAGGACGCTGCTGCTGGACAGCAGCCGCATGCTGGGCGCCCTGATCCGCAGCCTCGCTCCCGGACGGGAGCCGGTCGAGAGCGAGGTGGCGGCGTGAGCGCCACCGCGATAACCTGAATCGAAACCGCGGAGAGGTGGCCGAGTGGCTGAAGGCGGCACCCTGCTAAGGTGTTATACGGGAAACCGTATCGAGGGTTCGAATCCCTCCCTCTCCGCCATCTGACTCCGGATCGGGCGGCGGGCGCCGGATCGGCGCCCGCACCCGTTCGGCGTCTCCGACCCATCCACTCCCTCCGCCTCGACGACTCCGGAAGGCCGGCCGATGACCGATCCCGCCCTCCCCGTGCGCGTGCGCTTCGCGCCGAGCCCGACCGGGTTCCTCCACGTCGGGGGCGCGCGGACGGCCCTCTTCAACTGGCTGTGGGCGCGCCACACGGGCGGCGTCTTCGTGCTGCGCATCGAGGACACGGACATCGAGCGCTCCACCGACGAGATGATCGCCGGGATCCTCGCGGGCCTCGAGTGGCTCGGACTGGACTGGGACGAGGGGCCTTTCTACCAGTCGCGCCACCGGGAGCGCCACCAGGCGGCGGTGGACGAGCTGGTGGAGAAGAGTCGGGCGTACGCCTGCTTCTGCACGGTGGCGGAGCTCGAGGCCGAGCGTGAGACCGCCAAGGCCCGGAAGGAGCCGTACGTCTATCGCGGCCGCTGCCGCGAGATCGAGCCCGCGGAGGCGGCGCGCCGGGTGGCCGCCGGGGAGCCCCGTACGATCCGGTTCCGCGTGCCGGAGGGGGAAACCGCGTGGGACGACGCCGTCCACGGCCCGACCTCGTTCGCCAACGCCGGGATCGGCGACTTCATCGTCCTGCGGTCCGACGGCACGCCCGTCTACAACCTGGCCGTGACCGTCGACGATCTGGACGCGGGGATCACCCACGTGATCCGGGGAGACGACCACATCTCGAACACGCCGAAGCAGATCCTCTTGTACCAGGCGCTGGAGGTCCCGGTGCCCGTGTTCGCGCACGTTCCCCTGATCCTCGGCGCCGACAAGAGCAAGCTCTCGAAGCGGCACGGGGCCGTGGCGGTCACCGCCTACCAGGACGAGGGCTACCTCCCCGCCGCCTTCTCCAACTTCCTCGCGCTCCTCGGCTGGTCGCCGGGCGACGACCGCGAGGTGATGTCGCGCGACGAGCTGGTGGAGGCGTTCACGCTCGATCGGATCACGGGCAAGAGCGCGGTCTTCGACGTGCAGAAGCTCGAGTGGCTGAACGGACAGCACCTCTCCCGGCTCTCCGGCGAGGAGCTGGCGCGCGCGGCGGCCCCCTGGTTCGAGCGTGCCGGGATCGCCACCGCGTCCGAGTTGGCCGGGCGCGGGGAATGGTTCGCTCGCATGCTGACCCTCGTGGCCGAGCGCTCGCGCACGCTGCCGGACCTGGTCCGCCAGGGGCGGCCCTTCTTCCCCGGCCCCGTCGAGTACGCGCCCGACGCGGTCGAGAAGATGTGGAAGGACCCGGCCGAGGCGCTCCGGGCGCTCGAGGTGGCGGCCGAGTTCGTGGAGCGGCAGCCCGCGCTCGACGACCTGGAGCGGATGGAGGCCGGGCTCCGGGCCCTGGCGGAGGCGCGCGGGGTCTCCGCCGGCAAGGTCATGCAGTCGATCCGGGTGGCGATCACCGGCCAGCGGGTGAGCCCCGGCATCTTCGAGACGATGGCGGCCATGGGGAAGGAGCTGGTCGCCGAGCGGATCGCGGCCGCGCGGAAATGGCTCCGAGGGCGTGTTTGACCAATCTGGTATTACGTATTACCATTTCAGTATGAAAAGCAGAGTGACCACCAAGGGCCAGGTCACGATCCCCAAGCCGTTCCGGGACCGCCTGAGCATCCGTCCCGGCCACGAGGTCGAGTTCGAGCTGGAGGACGGCCGGCTGACCGTCCGCCGGGTCGAGGAGGAGACCGATCCGATCTACCGGGTGATCGGGATCCTCGAGGGCGCGGTCGACGTGGACGCGTACCTGGAGGAGGCCCGCGGTCCCGCCTACGACCCGGAGATCGATCCGTCGGGACCCCTGGACGCGGAGCCCGCCGGCTGACGACGGTCCTCGACACCTCCGTCCTCCTCGACGTGTTCGCCGGCGATCCGCGGCGGGCGGCGTCCGCGGCCCGGGCCATCGAGTCGGGGCGGGACGACGGGCCGATCGTCCTCCCGCCGGTCGTGTGGGCCGAGGTGCGCGCCCTCTTCCCGGACGACGCCGCGATGGAGGCCGCGATCGCCGACGCGGGCCTGGAGTTCGATCCCGGCGACCGGGCGGTCGCCACCCGGGCCGGCGCGCTCTGGAGCGAATATCGCCGGCGGGGCGGCCCGCGGACGCGGGTCGTCGCGGACTTCCTGATCGCCGCTCACGCGCTGGAGCGGGGGGCGCGGCTGGTGACCCGCGACCGCGGCTTCTATCGGGGGTATTTCACGGGCCTCGAGGTCGTCGACCCGGGCGAGAGCTGACCCCCACGGACCGGCCTCGCGGTGGGGCCGGGGGCCGCGCTACCTTGAGATTCGTGCCGGACGCCGAATCCACCCCCGCCGCCCCCCTCGACCGACGTCTCGCCCGCCTGGCCGAGCTGGACCCCCGGCCCGAGATCCTGAGCCTCGGTCCCGACGAGTTCAAGTCGGCGATCGGGGAATGGCTGGCCGGGCGGGGAGAGCCGTCCTACCGGGTCGAGCAGATCCGGAACTGGATCTACGACCAGCGGGTGGACGCGTGGTCGGACATGACCACGCTCCCCAAGGACCTCCGCGCCGCGCTGGAGAGCTCGTTCCGGTTCCCTTCCATGGTCCCCGCCGAGCTGCGCGAATCGTCCGACGGCTCACAAAAATATTTGTGGAGACTCCTGGATGGCGAGGCGGTGGAGTCGGTCCTCATCCCGAGCCCGGATCGCGACACGTTCTGCGTCTCCAGCCAGGCGGGATGCGCGCTGGCGTGCTCGTTCTGCGCCACCGGGCTCCTCGGTTACAAGCGGAACCTCTCGGTGGGCGAGATCGTGGACCAGGTGCGGCGGCTCATGGCGCGGCGGGGCGAGCGGGCCTATGGCGTCAACGTGGTCTTCATGGGGATGGGGGAGCCGCTGCTGAACTGGGAGAACCTGCGGCGGTCGCTCAGCTCCCTCATCGACCCCCGTCATCTCGATCTCGGGGCGCGCCGGATTACGGTGTCGACCGTCGGCGTGCCGGACAAGATCGTGGCGCTCGGGGAGGAGTTCCCTCAGGTCCGCCTGGCGGTCTCGCTCCACGCCGCGCGCGACGAGGTGCGGGACGAGATCGTCCCGATCAACCGGCGCCATCCGATCCGGCAGTTGGCCGCGGCGTGCCGCCTATGGCACGACGCCACCGGCAAGATCCTCACCTTCGAGTACATCCACCTGCCCGGGATCAACGACCGCGACGAGGACGTGGCCGCGCTGGCGGCGCTTCTCGAGGAGGTGCCGGCCAAGGTGAACCTGATGCGCTACAACCCCGTGCCCGGTGTGCCGTACCGCCGGCCCACGACCCGCGAGACGATCCGCCTGCGCGACGCCATCCGCCGGCGGACACCACGGCCCGTCACCATCCGGCGGAGCCGGGGGCTGGACATCGAGGGGGCCTGCGGCCAGCTCCGCCTGGCGCGTGGCGGCTCGGTCGTGGCGGCGGGGGATCGGGAGCCCGCGTGACGGCGACGATCGGGGTCGTCCGGCCCGGCTCCACTTTCGAGGGGATGATCGAGCGGCACGGCGACTACGACGCCTGGTTCGCGCGCGCGCTCGAGCCGACGGGGGTCCGGATCGTCGTGCACGACGCGGTCCGGCACGCGCCGCCGGAGCCCGGCGCCGCCGACGGGTGGATCGTCACCGGCGCGCGCGCTTCGGTGACCGCGCTGGAGCCGTGGAGCGAGCGGCTCTTCGAGTGGCTCCGCGCCGTCGTCGATGAGGGCGCACCCGTCCTCGGAGTCTGCTACGGCCACCAGGCCCTCTGCGCCGCGTTAGGCGGACGGGTCGAGCGGCACGCGGAGGGCTGGGAGATCGGCACCACGGAGGTCGAGCTGACCGACGCCGGCCGCCAAGACCCCCTCTTCCGGGGATTCCCCGAGCGGTTCGCGGTCCAGACCACCCACGAGGACCACGTGGCGGTCGCTCCGCCCGGCGCGACGCTCCTCGCCACCAACCCCCACACCCCGGTCCAGGCGGTGGCGGTCGGGGGCTCCGCCCGCGGGGTCCAGTTCCACCCCGAGGTCACGCCGGAGATCTCCCGCGAATTCGTGGAGACTCGGAGGCACCTCCTGCCGGCCGACCCGCGGATCGAGGACGCGCCGCTCGCCCGGGCCGTGCTCGCCAACTTCGTCGACGGGTTCGTCGGCCGATAGACCGGGACCCGCGACCTCCGGATCCCGGCTCGGTGGATCCCGCCCCGCCCGGCCCGCCCGCGGCGGATCCGCCGGGGCGCTGGCGGGCCCTGGCCGTCCTGTCGGTGGCGATGGTGCTCGGGATGACCACCTGGTTCTCGGCGTCGGCCGTCCTGCCGCGGCTGGCCGAGCGGTGGGCGCTGTCGTCCTCGGCCGGGGCGTGGCTCACGATCGCCGTCCAGATCGGGTTCGTGGCCGGGGCGGTGACGTCGGCGGCGCTCACCCTGGCCGACCTGGTGCGCCCGCGGCGGCTGATCCTGATCGGCGCCGCTGGTGCGGCGGCCGCCAACGCCGGGCTCCTTCTCGCGGACGGCGCCGGGAGCGCGATCGCGCTCCGGCTGGCGACCGGCTTCTTCCTGGCCGGGGTCTACCCGCCGGCCATGAAGTCGATGGCCACCTGGTTCCGCCGGGATCGGGGGACCGCGCTCGGGATCCTGGTCGGGGCGCTCACCCTGGGCTCGGCCGGGCCGCACCTGGTGAACGGCCTGGGCGGGGCCGACTGGCGGATGGTCATCGGGGTGACGTCGGTCCTGACGCTGGCCGGCGGTCTGCTGGCGGAGCTGGCCGGCCGAGAGGGGCCGTTTCCGTTCCCGCGGGCGGTCTTCGACCCGCGCCAGGCCGGCCGGGCGTTCGCCGACCGCGGGGTGCGCCTCGCCTCGCTCGGCTACTTCGGGCACATGTGGGAGCTCTACGCCATGTGGACGTGGTTCCTCGTGTTCTACGCCGGGGTCCTCGAGGGGGCGGGGGTGGCGAGCCTGGCGGCCGAGCGGCGGGCCGCGTTCGCCACCTTCGGGGTGATCGGGATCGGCGCGCTGGGGTGCTGGGCGGGCGGAGTCCTGGGTGATCGCTGGGGCCGCACGCGCGCCGCCTCGGCCGCGCTGGCGGTATCCGGGGTCTCGGCGCTGACGATCGGCTGGCTCCAGCACTCGCCGGCTGCCGCGCTCGCGGTGGGGCTCGTGTGGGGCTTCGCGGTGGTGGCCGACTCGGCCCAGTTCTCGACTATGGTGACGGAGGTGGCCGACCAGCGCTACGTGGGGACGGCGCTCACGCTCCAGCTGGCGATCGGGTTCACGCTGACCGTGGCCACGATCTGGCTGGTCCCGCTGGTGCGGGACGCCGCCGGCTGGCGCTGGGCGTTCGCGCTCCTGGCGCCGGGGCCGGCGCTGGGGGCGCTGGCGATGGCGCGGCTGGCGCGCTCGCCGCAAGCTGCGAAGATCGCCGGGGGACGCGGGTAGACGGCCGGGTCACCGGCCGCCGCCCTGCTCAGAGCCACTCCCGATCCAGCCGGATCGCCAGCCAGAGGCCGGCGCCGGTCCCGACGGCGCTCGCGAGAAACGCCACCATGGTTCCCGCCGGCGCGCCCAGCGCCCAGCCGAGCCAGCCGCCGAGCGTCATCGCGAGCAGATGGAGGATCCATTTCATGCCGTCCGAATCGAGCAAGAGTCGCGCCGGACCGGTTGTCCCCCTCCGCCTCCTACGGTATTTTCGTCCTCCTTCCGCAGGATCCGTGGGCGGCTAGCTCAGCTGGTTAGAGTGCCTGCTTGACATGCAGGAGGTCACAGGTTCGAGTCCTGTGCCGCCCACCACTTTACAGGCCAACGACTTACAGTCCCGAGCCTCCGGTGACTCGGGGGTCGGTGTCACGGTTCGCGCTGGATGCCGGCCACTTCGCGGAGTTCGCGGCGGCTCTGGAGGGCGACCAGCATGCCCTCGGGATCGGCGTGCTGATAGCCTTCCCGATCAGTATGGTCGTCTAGGGCGGCGATCTGGACGGGGAGGACCAGCCGGCGATTTTGCCCTCTACCCGCACACTTAACCGTGACAGGCGGTCGTT
>DATLFF010000221.1:0-9575 GCA_035524915.1 Gemmatimonadota bacterium
CGAATTGCAGAGGACGCGGGGGTGCTCCGAGAGGGAGAGCCGGTGATGGAGGGTCCGCCAGCTCCATTCGACTTTGCGGCGGGCCATACGGGACGCTTTACCGACCCGGTACGGCACCCGGACCTTCATCTAGGAGATTCAACGCGGCGAAGCGCGTCGCGATCAGCCCTTCTTCGAATCGTCCTTCCCGATCTCTTCCTGGATCTCGCTGATCCCGCGCTTGAACTCGCGGATGCCCTTGCCCAGGGATTGACCGAGCTCCGGCAGCCGCTTGGCGCCGAACAGGAGCAGAAGAATGAACAGGACGAGGATGATCTCCTGCATCCCTACGGATCCGAACATCGTTGCCTCCGTGGCGAAGGCGCCCGCTAGAAGAACACGCGGTAGAGGTACGCGGCGAGGGCCACCCCGACCAGGCTCATCAGGTTGACGTATAGCGTCAGCGGCCCGAGCGTCAGCCCGACCGCGATCAGGTCCATCGACACGGGACCGAACGCGCCCGCCACCGACGTGGTGAAGAAGTCCCGGGCCACGCCGGCCGGCAGGAACCGGGCCAGCAACTCTCCGATGAAGCTACCCACGAGCAGACCGAGGGTCAACACGATCGTGTAGAGCTTGATGTTCTTCCGATGCACGGCGGAGACGCTCTAGGAGCGCACTATCGGTCGCGCGCGACCACGTACTCCACGGCGGCCTCCAGCGCGTCGCGCGCGGGCGTCGGCGGCAGGTCCCGGAGGTCGTCGTGGGCGTGCTGAGCGTAGCGGCCGGCCAGCAGCCGGGTGGCCTCGATCCCGCCGCGCGCCCGGACCAGGCCGACCACCTGGTCGATCCGTCCGGGGTCCGGCCCCCCGTCGCCGGAGGGGTCGAAGAGCGCCTCCACTACCTCTCGCTCGTGGGGCTCGAGCTCGGGCAGCACCGCGAGGAGGGGGTAGGTCACCTGGAGCTCCCGCAGGTCCGAGCCCGCCGGCTTCCCCATGACCGACTGCTCGCCGAAGTAGTCCATGAGATCGTCGATCAGCTGGAACGCCATCCCCAGGTGGTGGCCGTAGCGCCGCAGGGTGGCCCGGTGCCCGGGCGCGCCGACCACGGCGCCCATCTCGCACGCCGTGCCGATCAGGCTCGCCGTCTTCTTCTCGATCAGGAAGAAGTACTGCCGCGGATCCTCCACCAGCCGGCCGTGGTGGGCGATCTCCACCATCTCCCCGATCGTCATGTCGTTCGTGACCCGGGCCGCCAGGTCGATCAGGTCCAGGTCCCCCAGGCGTGTGATCTCCGCCATCGCGCGAGAGTAGAGATAGTCCCCCATGATGACCGAGACCTTGTGACTCCATGTGTGGTTGATCGTCGGCAGGCCGCGGCGCAGCTCCGACTGGTCGATCGAATCGTCGTGGACGAGCGTGGCGAGATGGATGATCTCGATGACGGCGCCGAGGGCGACCTCACGATCGTCGGGCGTCTCCTCGACGCGATTCGACAGCGAAAGCAGGGCCGGACGGAATAGCTTGCCGCGCATCTGCTGGAGGTGGAAGGTGACCTCGTCGATGAAGGGGACGTCCGCTTCGAGGACACGCTCCATGTGGTCGAGGACGCCCTCCAGCGTCCCGTGCACGAGTCCCTGGATGGCGGCGAGCGAAGGTCTCGCCCGCCCCACCTTCTGCTGCGCGGCGCCGGGGGTCATTGCCGGCACAGGTTAACGCGGGGTCCCCATGCGGGCAACGAGCGCCTCGACCCACGCGTCGGGGACCGCGGGGATCCCCAGCCGGCTCCGGTGGCCCGGCGAGCCGTGGAAATCCGAACCCCCCGTCGGGAGGAGTCCCATCCGCACGGCCATCGCCTCGTAGTGCCGCGCGACGGCCGCGGAGTGCTCGGTGTGGCGGACCTCGAGGGCCTCCATGCCGGCCTCCACCAGGATCGGGATCAGGTCGTCGCGGCGGAACGTGCCCGGGTGGGCGAGCCCCGCCACCCCGCCGGCGGCGCGGACCAGCTCGCAGGCCTCGGCCGGGCTCACCCGCGGCTTGTCCACGAACGCGGGGCCGTGGCGCCCGATCCAGCGCTTGAACGCCTCGTCCACCGTGGCCACGTGGCCCGCGGCCACCCGGGCGGCGGCCACGTGCGGCCGCGCGATCGTGCCTCCTCCGCTCAGCCGCTCCACCGCGGCGAACTCGATGGGCGCTCCGAGCTCCACCAGGCGTTCCACCATCCCGCGCGCCCGCTCCTCGCGGGCCCGGGCGTAGCGCGCCAGGGAGGCGCGCAGGTCGGGATCGTCGGGGTCCACCCCGTAGCCCAGGATGTGGGCCTCCCTCTCCCCCACGCGGCAGGAGAGCTCCACGCCGGCCAGGATCTCCAGGCCCGGCGGAGCCGCCGCCCGCGCCGGCGCCAGCGCGTCGACCGCGTCGTGGTCGGTGATGGCCAGCGTGGCGAGCCCCGCCTCCACCGCCCGCGCGACCAGCTCCTCGGGCGAGAGGAGCCCGTCCGAAACGGTCGTGTGGGAGTGGAGGTCGACCGCCACCGGCGTCAGCCCACGCCGGCCAGCACCTCGAGCGCCATCTCGTAGCGCCCGAAGGGAGGCATGACGTAGGCCCCGGCCACGCCGGGCATCCCGCGGACCGCGTCGAGCGCCGCCCGGGCGATCGCCACGCCCTCGGCCCGTCCGGCCTCGGCGCCGGCCGCGCCCCGCATGCGCTCCCGCACTTCGGCCGGGATCTGCATGCCGGGAACCTCGTTGTGGAGGAACTCGGCGTTGCGGTAGGAGTGGAGCGGCAGGATCCCCACCAGGATGGGGATCGGCGGCTCCCCCACGGCCTCGAGGAATCGCTCGAACAGCCGCGGGTCGAACACCGGCTGGCTCATGGCGAACTCGGCCCCCGCCACCACCTTTCGCCGGAAGCGCTCGACTTCCCGCTCCACGTCCACCGCGCCGGGGTTCACGCCGACCCCCACGTGGAGCCCCAGCCGGACACCGGACTCCCGCCCGGCGGCGTCGTACCCCCGGTTCAGCCCGTCCGCCACGCTCACCAGCCCCACCGAGTCGACGTCGAAGACCGCCGTCGGGACGGCGTATTCCCCCGCCTTGGGCGGGTCCCCGGTGATGATCAGGACGTTTCGTACGTCCAGCGCGTGGGCCGAGAGCAGGTCGGCCTGCATGCCGTAGAGGTTCCGGTCGCGACAGCAGTAGTGGACGATCGTCTCGATCGGGACCGCGTCCAGGATCCGGCGGGCGATGGCGATCGGGGTCGGCCGGGGCGAGATGCGGGCGTACTCTGGGATGTTGACCGCGTCCACGCCCGCTTCCGCCAACCGCCGCACGGCGTCCAGCAGGTCGGTCAGGTCGGCGCTCTTGGGGGGCGTGAGCTCGACCGAGGTGACGAACCCCGACCGCGCCGCGAGCCGCCGGGCGAGCCCGGTCTTCTCGGCCGTGGGCACGGCCGGCTCGGCTCGCTCCGGCACCACGGCCACCGACACCGCGGCCGGCGGCTCCCGCCGAGGGGCGAAGCCGGACACGGACCCGACCATCCGGCGGACGTGCTCCGGGGTCGTGCCGCAGCATCCCCCCAGGAGCCGCACGCCCGCCTGCACGAATCGCTTGGCGTACTTCCCGAAGTAGTCCGGCGAGGCCATGTAGATGAGCCGGCCGGCCACCGACTGCGGGAGACCGGCGTTGGGCATCGCCGCCAGCGGCGCGCCGGTCACCGCGGTCATCCGTCGCAGGCAGTCGAGCATCGGCTTGGGCCCCACCGAGCAATTGGCCCCGATCACGTCCACACCCAGGGCCGTGAGCCGCTCGGCCACCGTCTCGGGGCTCTCCCCCGCCTGCGTATCGCCCTCGTCGGTGAACGTCATGAGCGCCACGACGGGGACCGCCGCGTCCACGCCGCGCACCGCGGCGACCGCGGCCTCCATCTCCGCCAGCGTCGGGATCGTCTCGATCAGGAACACGTCGACGCCGCCCTCGAGCAGCGCTTCGGCCTGCTCGCGGAAGATCGCCTCGATGTCGGCCGGTCCGTATCCCGCCGCCACCTGCCCGCGAAGACCGACCGTACCCATCGAGCCGCCGACGAACGCGCGCTCGCCGGCCGCCGCCCGCGCCAACCGGGCGCCCGCCAGGTTCAGCTCGCGCACCCGATCTTCGAGCCCGTGGTCGAGGAGCCGGGCCCGGTTCGCGCCGAAGGTGTTCGTCTCGAGGAGCCGGGCCCCCGCCGCGACGTACTCACGGTGGATGCGGCTCACCAGCTCGGGCCGCTCCACGGAGAGGACGTCGAAGCACGTGTTGATGAAGACGCCGCTCTGGTAGAGCATCGTCCCCATCGCCCCGTCGGCGACGAGGACGGACTCCTGGAGACGCTCGAGGAACTCGGCGCCGCGCCGGGTCCGATGGAGGGTGTTGGGGGTCACGTTCGGATTCGGTGGGATCTCAGCCGCCGGGAGGCAGGGCGCCCACACGCTCGAGTACCTCTGCCGCCACGGCGTTGTGGGGATCCACCAGAAGCATCGCCTCGGCCGCCCGCCGCGCGCCCAGACGGTCGTTCCGGCTCAGCCGGGCGCGGGCCGCCACCGAGAGGGCTTCGAGAACCTCCGACGCGCGGCCCACCTGGCGCGCGCACTCCGCCCAGTTGTCCAGATCCTCGTCCTTCGCCGCGCCGATCTCGGCCAGCGTGCGATAGGCGCGGATCGCCTCCGCCCAGCGCCCCTCGGCGCGCAGCCCCTCGACGGCGACGAGCAGGTTGCGGGCGGCGCGGGCGGCGTGGCCGTCCTGGACCTGCTGCCGGGCGAGCTCGACCATCTCCGCCAGGTCCTCCGAAGGCGGCGCCCCCGGCTCCGCCGGCCCATCCGGCTCGCCCGGCTCCGCCGGCTCCGGATCGAACGCCTCCAGCCCGGTCGCCGCGTCGGCGAGGGGCCCGGCGTCCGCGAGGTCGTCGAGCCGGATCCCGGGGTCGCGTTCGACGTCGAGCGGCGGCACCGACTCCCGCTCCCCGGTCAGGACGTCCGGGTCGGCCCCCCGCGGCCGCATGTCGTCGTAGCTGGTGCGCTCGATCTCGAATCCGGACCCGTCCTCCTCCGCTTCGTCCCCGGGGACCGGGTCGGCCTCGGGCGACGGCCCGCTTTCAGGCGTCGGCTCGCTTTCGAACATCGGTTCGATCTCGAGGCTCCGATCGATCTCGAGGCTCCGCCCGCTCTCGAGCGCCGGCTCGATCTCGAGGGTCCGCTCGATCTCGAGGGTCCGCTCGATCTCGAGGGTCCGCCCGCTCTCGAGGCTCCGCCCCCTCTCGAGCGCCGGATCGTCGCCGGTCGCCGGCGGCTCCGCGCTCCCCATCTCGTCCAGGCGCGCGGCCAGGCGCCGGACGGAGTCCAGGTCGCCCCTCTTCTCGTGGGCGGCCCGGGCCCCCCGCAGCTCGTTCACCCCGGCCTCCCGCTGGCCGTCCTCCAGGAGCAGGCCGGCCAGCTCCTCGCGGCGCTCCGCCCGCTCGGGCGCCAGCCGCACGATCTCGCGCAGGGTCTCGATCCGCTCCCGCCGCCCCCCGGTCCTTCCACCGAGCTCCACGTGACGGTCCAGCTCCGCGAGCGCGTCGGCAGTCAGGCCCTTGGCGGCGTAGGCCCGGCCCAGCAGAAGGCCGACGTTCCCCTCGTCGGGCGCGTGCCGGCGGACCTTCTTGAGGCAGGCGATGGCGCTGGAGTGCATCCCCTCCCGCGCGTACGCCTCCGCCGCCTGGCGCCAGTAGTCGGCCGCCGACACGGGGTCCTCCTTGTCGAGGTACGCGTCCCCCAAGCCGTTCAGCGCCGCGGGCGGCGCGGCCGCCCCGGCCACGTCGGCCTGATGGAGCTGCTCGAGGTATCGGGCCACGGCGTCGTCCGGGTCGCCGTGACGGGTCGGGCGGTGGTCCCCGCCTCTGAAGAGTCGGCTCATGTCATCAAATGTGGGTCCGATGGGCGGAGTTTTCAAATCGCGGGGGTCTCATCGGGCCGGGCGGGCTTCCCCGGCGAAGGCGTCGACCGTGGAGTCCAGACCTTCCTCGACCGTCCGGGCCGGGGCGTAGCCCAGCCGCTCGCGGGACCGCGAGATGTCGGCCAGGGAGTGCCGGACGTCGCCCGGCCGGAAGTCGCGGTAGACCGGTTCGGCTCCCACGGCGGACGGGACCCGCCGGGCCACGCGCTCGCGGATCATCCCGAAGAGATCGTTCAGCGTGGTGGCGCGGCCGCAGGCCACGTTGTATGCCTCACCGAGGGATGCCGGGTCCTCCACGTCCGCCGCCAGCAGGTTGGCGTCGACCGCGTTCTCCACCGGACAGAAGTCGCGGCTCGTCTCCCCGTCGCCGTAGATCTCGGCGGGGGCGCCGCGGACGAGCGCGTCGATCCACCTCGGGATCACGGCGGCGTACGGCCCGGCCGGGTCCTGACGCGGGCCGAAAACGTTGAAGTAGCGGAGTCCCACGACCTCCAGGCCGTGGACGCGGGCATAGACCTCCGCGTAGCGCTCGGTGGCGACCTTCGTGACGGCGTACGGCGACAATGGGCGCCCGCGGCGCGCCTCGACCTTGGGCAGGCCGGGATCGTCCCCGTAGACCGAGCTGCTCGAGGCGTAGACGAAGCGCCGGACCCCCTCGGAGCGCGCCGCCTCGAGGAGCGCGAGCGTGCCGGTGACATTGCTCCGGTGGCTGGCCAGGGGGTCGGCGATCGAGCGCGGGACCGAGCCGATGGCCGCCTGGTGCAGGATCACGTCGACGCCGCCGCACGCCCGGCGGGCGGTCTCCGGGTCGGCTACGTCGCCTTCGTGGAACGAGAAGCCGGCCCACGCGTCGGGTCCGACCGCCGCCCGGACCGCGTCCAGGTTGGACCGCCGGCCGGTCGAGAAGTCGTCGAGCCCGACCACCCGTTCGCCGCGCGCCAGCAGGCGCTCCACCAGGTGCGAGCCGATGAACCCTGCCGCGCCGGTGACCAGCCAGGTCCGGCCGCCGCTCAGGCCTTCCACACCCGGCCGTCGGGCGCGTCCACCCCGGCCATCGCGTTCCGCGTGTCCACCACGCAGCGCGCCCAGCGGCCCAGCGCCGCGTGATCGACGGCCCGGTGCGCGGTGGAGACGACCACCACGTCGAAGCCCCGGATCACCTCCTCGGTCCACTCCACCGATTCCAGGCGGGCCCAGTGAGAGTGGTCGCGGGACGGCCGGATCACGGGCACGTGCGGGTCGTGGTAGGCCACCTCCGCGCCGCGGCGGGCGAGGCCGTCCATCAGGTGGTAGCTCGGCGACTCGCGGTCGTCCGCCACGTCCGGCTTGTACGCCAGGCCCACGATCAGGACCCGGCTCCCCTTCACCGGCTTGCCGTCCGCGTTCAGCGCCTCGGCGACGCGCTCGATCACGTACTCCGGCATCGCGAGGTTGATCTCCCCGGCGAGCTCGATGAAGCGCGCGCTCTTGCCGAACTCGCGCGCCTTCCAGGAGAGGTAGAACGGGTCGATCGGGATGCAGTGCCCCCCCCACCCGGGGCCGGGATCGAAGCGCATGAAGCCGAACGGCTTGGTCGCCGCGGCGTCGAGCACCTCCCACACGTCGATCCCCATCGCGTCGTAGATCGTCTTCAGCTCGTTGACCAGCGCGATGTTGACCGCCCGGAACACGTTCTCGGTCAGCTTCGCGGCCTCGGCCACGCGGGCCGACGAGACCCGCACCACCGGCGCCTCCAGCACCGCCTCGTAGAGGGCCGCGGCGAGGTCGCCCGCCACCGGATCCACGCCGCCCACCACCTTGGGGATGGTGGAGGTGGACCAGCGCGGGTTCCCCGGGTCCTCGCGCTCGGGGCTGAAGGCGAGCCAGAAGTCGACCCCCGAGGCGAGGCCGCTGTCCTCCAGCCGCTCCCGCACCAGCTCGTCCGTGGTGCCCGGATAGGTGGTCGACTCGAGCACCACCAGCTGGCCCGGCCGGAGTGCGTTCCGGATCTGGTCGGAAGTCGCCTCCACGTAGCTCATGTCGGGCTCCCGATGGGCGGTGAGCGGGGTCGGGACGCACACCAGCACCGCGTCGGCCTCGGCCAGGCGCGAGAAGTCGACGGTGGCCAGGAGCCGGCCCGCCCCCACCTCGCGCGCGATCCGCTCGGCGTCGAAATGGGCGATGTAGGACTCCCCCCGGTTCAGCCGCTCCACCTTGGAGTCGTCCACGTCGAACCCCAGCACGCGGAACCCGCCCTCGGCGAACGCCAGCGCCAGCGGCAGACCCACGTAGCCCAGGCCGATCACCCCCACGGTCGCGGTCCGATCCTCGATCCGACGCTGGAGGGCGCGGGCGGGCTCCGGCAGGTCGGCGGCCGCCTCGGCCGCGATGTCAGAAACGCTCATGGTCCAATGCCTCCAGCTCATCGATGGTGACCCGCACCTCGCGGGGCTTGGTGCCGTCGGGCGGGCCCACGATCCCCGCCTGCTCCAGCTGGTCGAGGATCCGCGCCGCCCGCGAGTACCCGACCTTGAGCCGCCGCTGCAGCAGGCTGGTCGAGCCCTGGTCGTGGTGGACCACGGTCCGCGCGGCCACGAAGAACAGCTCGTCGCGCTCGTCGAGCGCCGCCACCTCCAGCTCCGACGCCTCGGCGATGATGTCCACGGGCGGAGCCACCGTCTCCGCGTCCAGCGCCGCTCCCGCCGCGCGCAGGTACTCGACCACCCGGCCGGTCTCCTCGCCCGAGAGGTACGCTCCCTGGATGCGGATCGGCTCGGCGCGGTCCGCCGGCAGGAACAGCAGGTCGCCGTTGCCGAGGAGCTGCTCCGCCCCGTTCATGTCGAGCACGGTCCGGCTGTCGATCTTCGACGAGACCTGGAAGCTCGCCCGGCTGGGGAAGTTCGCCTTGATCACGCCGGTGATCACGTTCACGCTGGGGCGCTGGGTCGCGAGGACCAGGTGGATGCCCACCGCGCGCGCCATCTGGGCGAGCCGCGCCAGCGGCTCCTCGATCTCCTGCTGGACGGTGAGCATGAGGTCGGCCAGCTCGTCGATCACGACCACGATGTAGGGGAGCGCCCGCGGCGGCTCGTCGGCGCCGCTCGGGTCGTCCATCTCCTCGCCGGACTTGAGCCGCGCGTTGAAGTCGCCCAGGCTGCGGACTCCGTTCGCGGCCAGGACCCGGTAGCGCCGATCCATCTCCGCCACCGTCCACTTGAGCGCTTTGGCGGCGTGCTTGTGCTCCACCACCACGGGGTGCAGCAGGTGCGGCACGCCGTTGTAGACGACGAGCTCCAGCATCTTCGGGTCGATCATGATGAAGCGGACCTCGTCGGGCGGATAGCGGTACAGCAGGCTCGTCACGATCGTGTTGATGCAGACCGACTTTCCCGATCCCGTCGCGCCCGCGATCAGGAGGTGCGGCATCCGAGCCAGGTCGGCCACGATCGGGGCGCCGGCGATCTCCCGGCCGAGCGCCAGCGGGAGCCGCACGCCGCTCCGGGTCCACTCGGGCGACTCCAGCACCTCGCGCATCGTGACGATCCGGGGACGCGGGTTCGGGATCTCGATCCCCACCGCGCCCTTCCCCGGGATCGGCGCCACGATGCGGATCCGCTGGGCGTGCATGGCGAGCGCCAGGTCGTCCGCCAGGTTG
>DATLFF010000222.1:0-3076 GCA_035524915.1 Gemmatimonadota bacterium
CGACTCGCCCCGCAGGATCGCGTCCAGCACCGCGGCATCGACGGCCTTCGGCGGGGGCACCCAGCCGGAGCGCCCGCCCAGCATGCAGAGGAAGCGCGGCCGGCAGAGGTCGATCTCCCGCATGCAGAGGTCGAACGCGTCCTGGTCGGCGGTCACCCCCCAGCGGAGATCCACGTCGACCAGCCGCAGCCGCCGCGCGGCCAGCTTCTCCCGCACGCGGGGGAAGACGAACCGCACCAGGTGGTCCCGCTCGGCCTGCATGTCCTTGAAGGTCGAGCTGATGAAGACCCGGATGTCCTTCCAGCCTTCGGTCATGGGTCACCTCTCCGGAAAGAATTCACCGACTTCGCTGACGCGGGAGCGGTCCCTTCGAGTCGGGGGTCGCCTCGGTCGACCCCGGCCGTTCGAATCGCATCCGATACAGGACGCCGGCGCGGTCGACCACCATGATCGCGCCGCTGGCGGGATCGAACCGGGCGCCGAGGATCCCTTCCTCGATCCGCTGGCGGGCCACCTCGCACCCGTCGAGATCGAGCACGACGACCCACTCCTCCAGGACGAGGAGAACCCACTCCTCCCGGACCGAGCACAGCCGCAGACCCGGGGCGCTTCGCAGGGCCGGGATCGGCACCTCGTGCAGCCGTGTACACGATTCGGGGTCCCATACGCCGACCGACCTCGGCCCGAGCGTGACGAGCCGTCTTCCCGCCTCGTCGAAGACGGCGTCGGCCTGCTCGCCGAGCACGGCGATCGAGGCGCCCGAATCCGTGTCCCAGAGCCGGACCGTGCGATCGTCGGATCGCGACACGAGCCGACGGCCGTCACCCGAGAAGGCGCAGGCCGTGACGGGCCCATGGTGACCTTCCAGCACCGCCAGGGCGCGGCCGTCTTCCGCGTCCCACAGACGGAGCGTTCCCGCGCCGGATGCCGACGCGAACCGATCGCCTGATTCCGACGCGGCGAGCGCCCGGATCTCACCGGGACCGCCATCCCGGGTGGCCACGAGCTCTGCCGCGGCGTTCCACAGCTTGAGGATACCCCCTGCGGAGCCGGACGCGACGCGGTCGTCGCGCACCCAGGCGCAAGCGGTCGGTCGATCCTCGTGGTCGTCCTCTGACGCCGCGTCCGCGACGACCGACTGCGTCCCGAGATCGAGGATCCGGATTCCGTCCCCTTCAATCACGCCGATCGAGATGGCCCGATCGCCGGTCGGCGAGGCATCGCACGCGCCGACCCCGTACATGTGCTCGTAAAAGGTCGCCCGGGTGCTGCGATCCCGCGTGTCGAGGACGACGAGCATCCCTTGCATCTGGCCCGACCATCCCTGGAGAAGCGCGAGAGCGCCGTCCCGCGAGAAGCGGCAGCCGCCGACACGACCCGGATACCGCCGGATCGCCGTCGCACCCGGTTCGACGTCGGGAACGACTCGAGCCCGCGACCATGCGGGTCCGTTCCGACGGCGCGGTTCTCCGACAGCGGGCGATGGCATCCTCCATACGCGCACCGAACCGTCCGGCGAAGCGGAGGCGAGTTGAGAACCGTCCCGAGAGAAGGCGAGCGCCTCGATGTCGCCGGCGTGACCCGTGAATACGTCCGACCGATCGAACGAGCGCGCGTCCCAGATCGTAACGACGCGGTCGGTTCCACCCGATGCGAGCAGGTCGCCTCGCGGCGACCACGCGCACGCCCGGATCTCGTATCCCTGGCCCACCGGCAGGATCTCCTCTCTCTCGCCGGTCGCGGCGCTCCAGACATACAGCTCGGGAACGACGGCGAAGTCCCACGCCGGTCCCGCTTCCAGCCCGCCCGAGCAGGTGAGGATCGATCGTCCGTCGGGGGAGACCGCGATCGAGTAGACCTTCTCGCGGTGGGCCTGGTGGCGGGCGAGCTCCGTCCCGTCGAGGGTCCACAGGCCGAGAACCCCTCCGGATGATCCGGTGACGAGCCGTTCCTCCCCCGGCAGGAAGGCGCACGACACGACCCGCTGGAGCGAATGGGCGTCGAAACGCGAGACGGTCCGCAACGTCTCCCGATCGAGCACGACCACCCATCCGGCGTCCGTTCCGACGGCGATCCGCGCGCCTTCGCTCGAGAACCGGCAGCACGTCGCGGCCCCCTCCGCGTCCAGCGGGCTTTCGGCGCGGAGACCTCCCTCGAGGTCGTGGAGCGATACCCGCTCGCCACGGGCGAACAGCAGGCTCGTGCCCGCGGGGTCGATCGCGCAGCCGCCGCCGCCGTGCTCGACGGCCCCAACCCGGCGACCCGTCGCTGCGTCCCACGACGTCACGCGATCCTCGGTCGCGCAGACGATCCGTCGGCCGTCCGCGGAGACCGCCAGCGCCCGCACGGCGCCCGGCGGGGCCTCGAGGGAGAGGTCGCCCGACTCGCCGTCGGCCCGGTCGAACCACCGCAGCCACGGCCGTCTCTCCCGCCCGTCGGCCAGCCGACGGGTCGCCGCGCGTCCCGGACCGACCCGGTCGCCGCGGTTCATCGCCTGCTGGAAGAGCAGCTCGGGATGGCGCGCGAGGACCAGGCTCTCCCCCCGGAGGAAGTCGGACCAGTCGACGAGATCTCGCCGGCCCCCAGTCGCCGCTGGGTCCCGCCGCGTGGTGTCCTCGTCGTCAGGCAAGGATGGGTCGGTCAATGGAGTCCGGGTTTTCCTCGTTCCAGGATCGCGCGATCCCGTACGCCGCCTCGGCCAGTAACTCCGGCCAGGCGCGGACGGTCGCGCGGTCGATCTCGCCACGAGTCGGCTGGTGGCGCCGCACGCGGAGCAGCGCACCGTACGCCGCAAGCATGACCCATGATACCACGAAACCCGTCGCTTCCGGAACAGCCTCGGCTAGCTCTCCGTCTCCTCCCTCAGCACCGCAAGCACCGAGTAGTCCTCCAGCGTGGTCGTGTCGCCGATCTCCTCGGCGCCCGAGGCGATGTCCTTCAGGAGCCGCCGCATGATCTTGCCGCTCCGGGTCTTGGGGACCGCGGCGGCGAAGCGGATCTCGGCCGGCCGGGCGATGGCGCCGATCTGCCGGTCCACGAACCGCTTCAGCTCGTCCTTCAGCTCCTCGCTCGGCGC
>DATLFF010000223.1:0-3375 GCA_035524915.1 Gemmatimonadota bacterium
ACCCCGGGTTCGACGTCCGGGCGGGGAGGAAGTAGGCCGATGGCGAAGATCACCTATATCGACGCCATCAACCGCACGCTCCACGAGGAGATGGCGCGGGACGAGACCACGTTCCTGATCGGCGAGGACACGGGGATCTACGGCGGCGTGTTCAAGGCCACCAAGGGGCTCCTGGAACGGTTCGGTCCCGAGCGGATCGTGGACAGCCCGATCTCGGAGTCGCTGATCACCGGGATGACGGTTGGTGCGGCCATGGTCGGCTGCCGTCCGCTCCCGGAGATCCAGTTCGCGGATTTCATCTCGCCCGGCTTCGACCAGATCGTCCAGCAGGTGGCGCGCTACCGCTGGCGGACGAACGGGCGGTGGTCGATGCCGGTCACGATCCGGAGCCCGTACGGCGGCGGTGTCGGCGGCGGGGTCTTCCACTCCCAGTCGAACGAGGCGTGGTTCATGAACGTGCCGGGCCTCGTCATGGTGGCGCCCTCCACGGTCCGCGACGCGGCGGGGCTCCTGCGGGCCGCCATCCGGAGCGACGATCCGGTCCTCTACTGGGAGCACAAGAAGCTCTACCGCTCGATCAAGGACGAGATCCCCGACGGCGAGGAGCCGCTGACCGAGATCGGCCACGCGCGCGTGTCCCGCGAGGGGACCGACGTGACCGCCGTCTCGTTCGGCTACACCTGGCACCTGGCGATGCAGGCCGCCGAGATCCTGGCGAAGGACGGGATCGAGGTCGAGGTGATCGACCTCCTGACCCTGCTCCCGCTCGACACGCCCACGATCCTCGAGTCGGTGTCGAAGACCGGCCGGGCGGTGGTGATCCACGAGGCCCCGCGCACCGGCGGGATCGGCGGCGAGATCGCGGCGATGCTGGCGGAATACTGCTTCTGGGAGCTGGACGCGCCCGTCCGGCGGCTGACCGGGTTCGATACCTCGTTCCCCGCCGCCAAATCGATGGAGGACCGCTACATGCCGACGGTGGACGAGGTGGTCGAGGCGCTCCGGGAAACGGCGGAGGTGTAGGGGATGCCGATGGAGGTCAAGGTCCCGTCGCTCGGCCAGAGCGTGCCCGAGGCGACGGTCGGGAAGTGGCTGAAGAAGGTGGGCGACCCGGTCGCCACCGACGAGGCCCTGGTCGAGCTCGAGACCGACAAGATCAACATGGAGGTCACCGCCTTCCGCGGCGGCACGCTGGCCGAGATCCGCGCCGAGGAGGGAGCCACGGTGGCGGTCGGCGACGTGCTCGCGGTGATCGCGGAGGAGGGCGAGCAGGTCGGGGAGGCGGAGGCGCCGGAGGACTCGGAGGTGGAAGCCGCGGAGGCCCCGGCGGAGGAGGAGCCCGGGGACGCCGAGGACGAGGAGGCCGAGGGAGAGGAACCGGCGGAGGAGGAACCGGCCGGGGAGAAGCCCGCGGCGAAGGCTGCGCCGGCGAAGGCCGCCGGGAAGGCGAAGCCGGCCGGTAAGGCCGCGCCGGAGGAGAAGGCCGCCCCGCGTCCCAAGCCCGCCGCCGAGCGCCGCGAGGCCGTGATCCCCGACGACATGAAGACCTCCCCCGCCGTCCGCCGGCTCGCACGCGAGCACCGGCTCGACCTGACCGAGATCGAGGGCAGCGGCAAGGATGGCCGGGTGACGAAGGAGGACGTCCTGGCGTGGCTCGAGCGGGAGCCGGAGACGGCCGCCCCCGCCGCGGCGCCCGACCGCGAGTACGGACCCGACGAGCCGGTCGAGCGCGTCCCGATGACGCCGATCCGGAAGACGATCGCCCGCCGGATGAGCGAGTCCAAACGGACCGCCGCCCACGTCACCAACATCGACGAGGCGGACCTCGGCGCCCTGGTCGAGCTCCGCGACCGGATGAAAGGCCCGTTCCAGGAGCGGCACGGGGTCAAGCTGACGTACATGCCGTTCTTCGCGAAGGCGGCGATCGCCGCACTCAAGGAGTTCCCGCAGGTGAACGCCACGATCGACGGCGACGAGATCGTCTACCACCGGTTCTGGCACCTGGGGATCGCGGTCCACACCGAGGCCGGGCTCGTCGTGCCGGTCGTCAAGCACGCGGACCGGAAGTCGATGGTCGAGATCGCGCGCGAGATCGAGGATCTGGCGGCCCGCGCCCGCGAGCGGAAGCTCGAGCTGCACGAGATCCAGGGCGGCACGTTCACGCTCACGAACGCCGGCGGGTTCGGCGCGCTCATCACGACGCCGATCATCTCGTACCCAGAGGTGGCGGTTCTCGGGATCCACAAGATCCAGGAGCGGCCCGTTGCGAAGGACGGACAGGTCCTGATCCGGCAGATGATGTGGCTCTCGCTCTCGTACGACCACCGCCTGGTGGACGGCACACCGGCGGTCCTGTTCCTCCGGCGCGTGTGCGAGCTGCTGGAGGATCCCGAGCGGCTCCTCCTGGAGGGCTGACGTGGTCGAGACCAAGTCCTACGACCTGGTGGTGATCGGCTCCGGGCCCGCCGGCTACGTGGCCGCGATCCGGGCCGCCCAGCTCGGGATGTCGGTCGCCTGCGTGGAGCGCGAGTTCCTGGGCGGCACGTGCCTGAACGTCGGCTGCATCCCGTCCAAGGCGCTCCTCGACGCCACCGAGCACTGGGCGTGGCTCCAGAAGGACGCGGCCCGGATCGGGATCGCGGCCCAAGGGCTCTCGCTCGACTGGTCGAAGACCCAGGCCCACCGACAGAAGGTCGTCGACGCGAGCACCAAGGGAGTCGCCTACCTCTTCAAGAAGCACTCGATCGACCACCTCGACGGCGAGGGCGGCTTCGTCGAGCCCGGCGCGATCGAGGTGACCGGCACCGAGGGTTCCACGCGCGTGGGCTACCGGGCCGCGATCGTCGCCACAGGCTCCGAGCCGATCCCGCTCCCCGGCACGCCGTTCGACGGGGCGCGCGTGATCTCCTCCACCGAAGGCCTCGAGCTGGCGGAGATCCCGGGGCGGCTGGTGGTGGTGGGCGGGGGCTACATCGGGCTCGAGATGGGCTCGGTCTACCAGCGGGTGGGGACGAAGGTGGTGGTCGTCGAGATGCTGGATACGATCCTCCCCGGCATGGACGCCGACCTCCGGAAGGAGGCCGCCAGGCTGCTCGGCAAGCAGGGCATCGACCTCCGGACCGGCACGCGGGTGAACGGCGTGCAGGCAGGCGCAGGGGGCGTGAAGGTGACCGTCGTGGGCGGCGGCGGCGAGGAGACGCTCGAAGCCGACGCCGTGCTGGTCGCGATCGGCCGGCGGCCCGTCACGGAGGGGCTGAACCTCGAGGCGGTCGGGGCGGAGACGACCGAGCGGGGCTTCGTCAAGGTGGACGCCGGGTTCCGCGCCGCGGAGAACGTATACGCCGTGGGCGACGTGATCGGCGGCAAGATGCTGGC
>DATLFF010000224.1:0-8436 GCA_035524915.1 Gemmatimonadota bacterium
ATGGATCTTCCGGTAGAGCGCGATCCGCTCGCCGTCCGGCCCGTGGACGAGCGCGGAGTTGTGGAGGTGGTCGCCGTGCCGCTCGACGAACGTGCCGCCGACGATCGTGGTGCCGGTCTCGCCTGCGAGCGCCGACAGGAACGCCCCCGTGGGGCCGTCGGCGGGTTCGGCCACCTCGTCGTAGCGGTCGAACGCGCGCCACCCCATCGGCCACATCTCGGGAAGGAGCACGACGTCCGCCCCGGCGGCAGCCTCGTCGTGGATCGTCGAAGCGACGCGATCGCGCCGGGCCTCGAGCGGCTCGTCGAGCCCGACGTCGAGCTGGATGGCGGAGACGTGGAGGTTCACGGGGTCGCCGCCGGGCCGCCGGGGGTTCCGCGGGCCCGAAGGGGGGCGCCGCCGGCCGCATCGCGCGCGAGCCGCGCGGCCGACTCGACCGACCAGGCCGCCAGCGAGAGCCCGCCGCCCATCTCGAGCGCCTCCTCCAGCGCCGGGTAGGCGGCATCCCAGCCGAAGAGCCGGGCCTCCTCCGAGGCCGCGGCCGCGAGGAACGCCGCGCCGGCCGCCGCCCACGCCGCCTCGGGCCGCCGCGCCAGGCCGACGACCCAGCCCGGCTTCAGGTATCCCGCGCGCCAGAGGAGCGCGACCCCCGCCAGCGCCACGCCCGCCAGGAGCGCGTTGGCCACCGGGCCGACCAGGCCGAGCGCCCAGAGCCGGATCAGGTCGTGGAGCGAGCCCGCGTACTCCCCGTCGATCCGCCCGATCATCCCGCCGAAGATTCCGAAGTAGTCGATCTCCTCGAGCGACAGGAACACGAAGGCGAGCGCGGCCATCCGCCACGGCTTCCGCTCCGCTCCTCCCCAGCGCCCGCCGGCGCTCCACAGGAGCCCCGCGCTCCCCGCGTAGGCGAGCAGCGTCAGCGGCTCGAACACCCCCTCCTCCCGGCCGAACTCCCGGTACAGCTCGGGGTCGATCTCACGGAGCGCCAGGGCGAGGCCGACCGCCGCCGCGACGCCGAGGGCCATGAGCGCGCGGGTCGCCGGCCGGCCGATCGCGTCGGCGCGGGCCGCGACGCCGTCGGTGCTGCCGCGGAAGACGGCCCACGCCACCAGGAGCGCGGCCACGTTCCCCAGTAAATACGAGGGCACGGAGTAGCCGTTGTGGATCGGCGGGATCGGATCCAGCGCCGCGGTGAGCGCGGCGTGCAGGACGAAGAGCGAGAGGCCGAGGATCGCGAGGCGGGCGGGGCGGTCGGCGGCCATCGCCGCCCAATCTAACGGCCGGTCCCGGGACCGCGAGCCGGGCCCGCGCCGCCGAGGAGCTCCTCGAGCCGCGCCGTGCGGCGCGCCGTCACCTCATCCTCCCGCGTGCGCCAGCGGCGCGCCCACCCGGATCTCGCGGCGCGGGACGACGCCCGGATCCAGCTCCGCCCGGCCGGGTTCGAGGAGGACCACCACGCTCGACCCCAGGTGGAACGCCATCAGCTCGTCCCCGGCGTGGATCGGCCGCGGCGGATCGTAGCGCCGCGTCTCGGCCGCGCCGCCCGGGCGGTTGGTGACCCACGCCGCGCCCTCCGGAGCGCTCCACTCGGGATCGAACTCGGTCGAGATCCGGCCCACGTGGGTGGCGCCGATCGCGACCACCGCCACGCGGCCGAGCGGACCGTCGAGATACGCCACGATCCGCTCGTTCCGCGCGAAGAGGTCCGGGATCGACTCCACCGCGGCGGCGTTGACCGGCAGGAGCGCGCCGGGGACGTGGTGCGCCAGCGGGATCAACCCGCCGCACGGGGCGTGGATCCGGTGGTAGTGGCGGGGCGAGAGATAGAACGTGGCGAACGCTCCGCCCTCGAACCGCTCCGCCTCCTCCGCGTCGTCCAGCAGCTCGGCCGCCGAGTACGCCCGGCCCTTGGCCTGGAGGACCCGCCCGCCGGCCACTCGGCCCACCTGACCGATGACGGCGTCCACCGGCGAGCCGGCGCCGGAGGGCTCGGCCCGCCACGGCCGCGCGCCGGGCCGGAGCCGGCGGCAGAAGAGCGCGTTGATGCTGGGGTAGGCCGCGATCGCGTTCTCGGCCTCGTCCACGTCGATCCCGACTGCGCGGGCGAAGGCCGCGAGGACCGGCCGGCGGAGGCCGACGGGGATCCGGAGGTCGGCGAAGCGGCCCGCCACGCGCGACATCGCCCCCTGCGGCAGGTGCCCGAGCGCGAGGATCAGCGCGCGCCACGCGGGCCGGGGCAGGCTCGGCACGTCGCCTAGGGCCCGATCGGAGCCACGGTGGCCGGCGCGGGGCCCATCGGCGCCTGGCCGACTTCGCCCCCCGGTGTCGCGGCCGGAGGCGCCGTGATCCACACCGCGCAGAACGCGTTTTCGGAGGGCCGCTGGGAGACGGGCTGGACCTCCCAGTGCCCCAGCTGGACCAGCGCGGTCAGGTTGTCCCACGTGACCCACGTCTCGGCCACCCGGCCGTCCTCCAGCCGGTGGATCCCGCTGAAGTGGAGCTCCACCTCCTCGCCGGTCGGCGGAAACACGCCCATGACGCCGGACTGGGTGCCGCGGTAGGTGCCCCAGAAGGCGACCTCGTCGCCCGCGGAGACCAGCCGCTCGAGCTCGAGCTCGGCCTCGGGGAACGCCTCGACGTCGTCGCGGGCGAACTGGACGAACTCGTCGCGGCTGTCGATGTCGTACTCGGGCGTGGCCTGGCTGTGGCGGACGTAGCCTTCGGTCAGGAGCGTGTCGAGGGCGGCGAAGTCGTGCTCGTTGAGCGCCTCCGCGAGCGCGCGCACGACCGCCTCGTTCCGTTCGCGGACCGCAGGGTCGTCGGACGGTGCGCCGCCGCAGGCGGCGAGGAGCAGTGCGGCGGCGAGGAGGCCGGGCGAGGGGGTCGTCGACGGCTTCACGGATTCCTCCTCATTCCGGGGCGAGATCGATCTTCCGCTTCGCGGGATCCGGGTGGCGCCGATAGAGGATCGCCATCCGGCCGACGGTCCCGGCCAGGCCGGCCCCGGCGCGGCGGGCCAGCTCGTCGGCCGTCTCGGCGCGCTCGTCGCGGTCGCCGGCCATCTTCACCTTGACCAGCTCGCGGGCGGCGAGCGCATTGTCCAGCTCCTTCACCACCGCGTCGGTGACGCCCTGGCGGCCCACGTAGAGGGTGGCGTCCAGGTGGTGGGCGAGGGAGCGCAGGCGGCTCCGCTGTCGGCTCGTCAACTCGGTCACGGCATGGATCGTAACCGCGCCGGGCGGCGGCGCAAGCGCCTGTCTTACGGAAGCCCGTCCTGGACGTTCCGCAGCAGCTGGGCGTAGAAGCGGATCATCCGGGCGTAGTCGTCGACGGCGATCCGCTCGTCCACTCCGTGGACCCGGGGAAGGTTGTCGGACGTGAGCCTCAGCGGCAGGAAGCGGTAGACGGAACCGGTCAGGTGGACGTAGTGCCGGGAGTCGGTCGCCCCGACCACCAGCCCCGGAGCGACCACCCGGGTGCCGAGGGTCTGGCGGATCGAGCGCGAGAGCGCCTCCCAGGCCGCCCCCGAGTCCGGCGCCGCCGGGCTGGCCTCGGTGCCGAACCCACCGCGGAGCACCACTTCGACCCGCGGGTCGTCCACCGTCTCGACCACGTGGGCGAGGATCCCGGCCACCGAGTCCCCCGGGTGGATCCGGAAGTTGACCACCGCGCGCGCGGTCTCGGGGAGGACGTTCTCCTTGGGGCTCCCCTGGAGCATGGTGGGGGCGGTGGTCGTCCGCACGAGCGCGTTGGACTCCGGGCTGAACGCGAGGATGCGGACGATCAGCGGGCGGAACAGCCACCGGTTCCCGAACATCGCGCGGTAGGCGAGGTCCATGTGCGGCGCGAGCGTCTCGAACGTGGCCTCGACCGAGCCCGTGAGCCGGGTCTCCGGGCGGTGGTCGCCGATCCGGAGGAGCGCGCGGGCGAGGATGAGCGTGGCGGTCTCGCGCGGCGGCATCGAGGAGTGCCCGCCGGGTCCGCGCGCGATCAGGTCCACCGACACCGAGCCCTTCTCCTGGATCCCGACCATCGCCACCGGCCCCTCGACTCCGGGGGCGAGGCCCTCGAGCACGGCGTACCCCTCGTCCAGCACCAGCGCCGGGCGGACGCCGCGCGCGGCGAGGAGCGCGCCCATCCTGGCCGCGCCATCGCGGCCGCCGACCTCCTCGTCATGGCCCAGGGCCACGAGCACGGTGCGGCGGGGCTCGAAGCCGGCCGCCAGGAGCGCCTCCACCGCCTCCAGGATGGCGAGCGCGCTAGCCTTGTCGTCGAGCGCGCCCCGGCCCCAGACGAAGCCACCCTCCACCGCGCCGCCGAAGGGAGGGTGCGTCCAGCGGTCCTCCTCGGCGGGGACCACGTCCAGGTGGGCGAGGAGCAGCACGGGCGCCGCGGACGGGTCGCTCCCGGTCCACTCGTAGAGGAGCGAGCCCGCGCCCACGGTCTCGCGCGCCAGCGCCCCGTGGGCGCGCGGGAACATCGTCTCGATCCGCAGGGCGAGCTCGACGAACGCGGCGGTGTCGGCGGCCGCGCCGTCCCGGCTCACACTGGGCACCCGGATCGCCGCCGCCAGCCGCTCCGCCGCGGAGTCGGGGTCGAAGGCGATCGGCGCCGCCGGCGGGTCGGATACCGGCGGGGGCTCGAGCCGCCAGGCGCGGAAGAGGACGACCGCGGCGAGGGCCGCGAGGACCGCCAGGACGCCGATCAGGACACGCCTCACTTCTGCCATACCGCGTGCCCCTTCTGCCGCAGGTCCTCCGCCAGGTCCCGTTCCATCTCGGCGGCGGCATCGAACGGCATCGGGTTCAGGTGCGCGTAGAGATCGGGCCGGAGCCGCACGCCGTAGCGCTTGACGAACCCGCGGCCGGCCTTCCGGCCGTCCCGGTGCTGGGCGAATCTCTCCTCGGGGGACGTGCCGGTCATCCCGACGTAGAGGGGAGGGAGCGCGAGGTCGGCGTCGGGGTTGGCGGCCTGGAAGCGGCGGAAGTCACGCACGGCCGGGTCCAGCTCGACCACGTAGACGTGATGGTGGAAGTCGGGCTCGCTCACGCGCGTAATGTACCGCGTCGCGGCGCGGACCGATCCCGCCGGGGATCCGGACGACGACCCAGGCACTCCGACCCGAACGGGGCCGTGGCGTCCGGGCCCGGCGGGAGCGGGCCGGCCGCGAACACGGGCACCCTACGCGCCGGGCGTTATCCAGACGTTACGTGACGCGGGGGGATCAGCGGATCCGGAGGGTCGTGACCTGGAGGGCCTGGCCGCCGGCGGCCGCCAGGCGGATCTCGCCGAGACGGCTCGACACGCCGCCGCGGACGACCAGGAAGAGCACCGAGCCCTCGCGCATGCCGTAGCCCGTCGGACTGGCGGCCAGGGCGTTCAGCGTGCTCGAGAAGAGACCGAGGGCGTTGCCCGCCACCGGCGAGCCGTGCTCGAACGAGAAGACCCCACTCACGTCCATCGTGCCGAACCCGCCGCGCGGGCCGGCCAGCGGATAGAGCTCGTCGTAGAGGGCCAGCGACCAGTCGTGGAAGAGGCCCTGGAACGGCTCGCCCGTGGCCGACGCGACGGTCGGGGTGCCGGTCTCGGGGTTGGTCACGATCCGCCGCAGGACCTCGATGCCGAACCGCTCGACCAGCCGGCTCACGAAGAGCGTCGAGGCCCCGCGCGTCAGGAGCTGCTCGCCCACCAGCGACACGGCCGGCGCGCCGAGTCGCAGGTAGCCCAGGATGTTCGACCAGCCCAGCATCCCGACCACATGCTCGCCGTAGTGCGCCAGTCCCTCCTCGAGCCAGTACCGCTGTCCCGGGTAGCCCCGCGTCAGCGTCCGCTCGTTCGCGTTGATCATGTGGACGAACTCGTGCGCCGCCACGCGCGCGAGCGTGATCCGCAGATCGGCCGCGGCCGGCGTGGCCGGTCCCCACTGACCGGTGGGATCCGGCGTCATCAGGTAGAAGATCTCGCCGCGGTTGGTGAACGAGTGCTCTGCCAGGTCGCCGGGGCTGAAGAAGCCGAGCACGAACCCGCTCGAGGACGACCGGACGTTCACCATCGGGGTGACGAGGACGATCGGCTTGCCGTTCCCGTCGATGTCGGACTCGCTGCCGTAGGCGGCGCGGATCGCGTCGTAGACCCGGGCCTCGAACGTCTGGCCGAGCACGCGCGCCTCGGCGGACGGGAAGGTCTGGGCCGGCACCTCCTCGTCCACGTAGATCTGGACGTGCGGCCCGTCGTATTCGAGCCGCGCGTTCCGCGACTCGTAGCGCGACAGGGGCGCGTTCACAACCCAGAAGGCACGTTGCTGCGCGGGCTCGAGCGCGCGGGCGCGCGGGCGCGCGGCGCCGTGGGCATCGAGCAGCGCCTGGCCGTGGGCCAGGATCTCCGCCTCGGGGTCGAGCCCGGCCGCGGCCGGCAGGAGCGGCGCGCGGGCCCCCTGGACCGGGATCGTGGCCGAGACCGTGAGCGTGAAGTTGAACGAGCTTTGGGACGGGGCCCCGATGGCGAGCAGGTACTCCTCGGCCCCGCTCTCGAACGGCACGAACGCCACGCCGGCGCCGCCGAGGAAGTCCGCCACCGTGGAGTGGCCGACCGGGGGCGCGGTGACCGCGCCGGCCAGGACCTGGATCTGGGCTCCCCCGCCCGTCACGCCGGTCAGCTCCACCTCGACGGCCGCCACTCCGGCCAGGCCGAACGGGACGATCGCGTCGATCTCGGTCCGGGTCGCCGAACGGACGGCCGCGGCCTGCCCGCCGATCCGCACCGTCGTGTGACCGGGGACCGGGCTGAAGTTCCGTCCGGTGATCGTCACCGTGGCGCCGCCGCTCGCGGCGGCCGGTTCCACGCTCTCGACGACCGGCGCACCGACCGCCTCCACGTCGAACGTGACGGCGTGGCTCCCGGCGCCGTCCAGGATCTCGGCGCGGACCGTCTTCGCCCCCGGCGCGGCCGGGAGCGTGTAGACGACGCGGGCCGAACCCGCGCCGTCGCTCTGGACGGTCGCCGCCGAGAGCGTGCCGTCGGATGCCGTGAAGCGGACCGGCACGCCGGGGAGCCCCGCGCCGCCGACGGTGACGCGGACGGCCAGGAGCTCGGTCAGCGGCCGGCCGGTGACCCCCACCTGGCCGGCCCCGCCGGCCGCCGCCAGCGCGATCGAGGCGGCGGGCGGCCCGGCCGTGAGGACGAGCGCGGCGCCCTCATTGCCCGCCGCGTCGCGCGCGTTCAGGGACAACGCGTCGCCGAGCGAGGCCGGGACCTGGAGCGAGAAGGCGCCGCCGGCGGTGGCCGTGGCCTGGGCGCTGGCCGAGCTGGCGGTGTTGCGCGCGAGCACGGTGGCCCCGGCCTCGACCGCGCCGGACGAGCCGCTGACGGTCGAGATCCCGGCGACCGGGATCGAGGCCGTGATCCGCGTGGCGTCGGGGACCGGCGGGGGCATGGTGTCGCGCGGCGCGGAGGGGCCGCCGCCGGAGCACGCGAGAAGGAGCGCGCCGGCGAGGGCGAGCGGTATGCGGCGGGACTGGCTCACGAGCGGGACTCCGGCTGGGGAACGGGAACGACCGAGGTTAAAACGACGCAGGCGGTCGAGCGGTTGGGCGCCATCAGGCCGCGCCCGTGGGGTTCTGCTCGAGCGCGACCGTCAGCTCGCCCTCCGAGTCCGCTTCGAAGATCGCGACGTAGGGGAGTCCCGTCTCCCGTAGGCGGTCGCCGCCTCCCTGGCGCCGGTCGACGATCGCGACCACGAGCGCGATCTCGGCGCCCGCGGCGCGAACGGCCTCGATCGCCCGGAGCGTGGAGCCCCCCGTGGTGACCACGTCGTCCACCACCGCCACCCGGCGGCCTTCGGAGACGAGCGGCCGGCCGTCCGGCGACCACGACTCCTCGATCGCCTTCTTCATGCCGTGGCCCTTGGCCTCGGAGCGGACGGTGAAGCCGGGGATCGGCCGGCCCCGGAGGTCGCTCACCACCGCCACGGCCGTGGCGACGAAGGCCGCGCCGAGCGCGAGGCCGCCCACCGCCTCGACGTCCCGCTCCTCGAGGAGCCGGCAGAGGACCTCCCCGGTCAGCCGCGCGCCCCTGGGCGACAGCGTGGTCGCGCGCAGGTCGATGTAGTAGCGGCTCTTCGCGCCCGAGGCGAGCGTGAAGTCGCCGTGGCGCACGCTCTGGCGGGCGATCACGGCGCGCAGCTCCTCGAGGAGCTCCTGCATGTCGGGTCCCTGTCGATCGAGATCGGAGTCCGATTTCGGAGCGGAGAGTTTAGCCCCGCCGGGGGGCCGGGGCGACTTCGACTATGAATATGGTCGAGATCCGCCGGCCGGCGGCGGCGTCCACCGGCTCGACCTCCCAGCCCTCCGTGGCCGCGCCGGCGGGCATCGCGGCCAGCTCGCCGTCTACTCCGCCGGGCCCAGCCCGCGGTGGGCCGGGCCGTTCAGGACCCCGCCG
>DATLFF010000225.1:0-11233 GCA_035524915.1 Gemmatimonadota bacterium
CTACGACGCGCTGGCCCAGATCGCGCCCTCGCCGGTGGTCGAGCTCAACCGCGCGGTGGCGGTGGGGCGGGCGTTCGGCCCCGAGGCCGGCCTCGAGGTGGTGGACGCGCTCGAGAACGAGAAATCGATGGAGCGATACCACCTGCTGCGCGCTGTGCGCGGAGACCTCCTGGAGGCGCTCGGGCGCCACGATGAGGCCCGGGCGGAGTTCGCCCGCGCGGCCGAGTTGACGGAGAACGAGCGCGAGAGGGAGGTGCTGAGGCGCCGGGCGGAAACCGGCCTCTGAGCGAACTTGTGCGACAATCTACTCTTCCGCGCCCCTTTCGAAGACCCACAGGGCGTTGGAATCCGGCAGCGGCACCTCCCTGCCGGCCAGGTCCATGAGGCGCACGAGCTCGGACAGCCTGCGGGCGTAGCCTGGCTGCAGATAGGACCGGTCGGCAGGGTCCAGCGGGAGGATCCGGACCGGAGCCACTTCGGCGAGCCAGGCGGCGATCCGGTCACGGTATTCGTCGTAGGGCAGCACGCCGTACTGCTCCCGGACCTCGTAGGGGAAGCTCTCTGGTCCCCACACGAACGTGTAGAGGAACTCCATGGCGTCGCTCGCAGGTAGCTCGACCGTGCGCGGGCCCGTTGGCTCGAAGTGGATCGGACGGCCCTGGAACTCCCTGACGAAGAGCTCGAACGTGGCCATGCCGTCATCGGTCAGGAATTCCAGACGCCGGTCCGGCTCCGTCCGGTCGGGCATGACGCCGTCGCGGATGAGGAGGCGTCCGCCCGGCCCGAGGGCCCGCCAGGCGGCCTGGAGCAGGGCGCGAACGCTATCGAGCTGGAAGCGAGGGCCGCCCGCCTCCGGCCATTCCACGTAACTGTAGATCTCGTGGAGCACGCTGCAGAAAACCACGGTATCCAGCGACGACGCCGGGACGATCTCGGGGAGGTGGAACGCGTCGCCGTGGACGATGGACCACCGCGCGCCCGTCCTCGCCTGTCGCTCCCGGAGCGACTCGACAGCCATGAGGCTGGCATCCACGCCCACAACCTCGCTCTCCGGGAAGCGGCCGGCGAGAAGGTCGAGGACGACTCCCCCGCCCGGCCCCACCTCGACGATCCGGCCGGGGCGGACGTAGTCGAGCATCCTTGCCTTGTCGTCCCGTGACCGGTTCATATGCTGGAGGTAGGCCGCCTCGTTGGCCACCCGATCGAACTCGTCCTTGCGGAGCCCGTAGAGGTCGGTGAGTGACTTGAGGGTGGCGTGAAAGGCGGGCACCGACTTGCGCTCGTAGATGGCGAGGAGCGTCAGGAGGGCCGTGGCCTCCTCGGTCTCCTCGAAAGAGACGGCTACTGCCGGCAGTCCGCCCAGCGTCCCGGCCACTCGTCCGAGCGCCCCCTGGGGAGCCGCGCCCTCGAGGATCGCCTCGACGGGGCAAGCCGCAAGCAGCGTCTCGAGGATGCGGATGCGGTACGTCCGGCGCTCATCCGCCGCGCCGCCGATCTGCGCGACGAGCGGCAGCAGGTTCACGTGGAAGTGATCGGCACCCAGATCTTCCGCCCGCCCGGCCGCGAGCTGCACGCCGGTCAGGAGCAGCCTGAGCTGCGCCGCCGGCGTCAGGGCCGCCGATCCGGACTCGGCGTACCAGAAGAAGCACCGGTCCAGCAGCGCCTCGAGCCGCAGGATGGCGTCTTCCCCGAGGGCGTCGAGCTGTTCGCGGACCAGCTCGGGCGGCTCCCCATCCGACCAACGCGAGACCCGCAGCCGACCGAGGCGATCGGCGAGGCGCCGCCGCGCGACCTCGGCGGCGGGTGCGCCGGGAACCGACCCGGTCCAGCGGTCCCGCTCGCTGTCCCGGAGCTCCCGCACGGGCTGCCTCCCGGGGACCTGCCGCGCGGCCTGGAGCGTGTCCTCCAGCTCGCCGGCGAGGCGGTCGTCCAGGAGGCCTTCTCGCACACCCGCGGTGTCGCAGAGGTTCACGAGATGGAGCACGTCGAAAAGCAGGGTCCTCGCCTCCGCAGGGCTCACGGCCAGCGCGGCCGCGAAGTCCTCCAGCCCCGCGCCGCGGCCGAATCGTACGAAGGAGGCCAGCGCGGAGAGGGGGGTCTCACCCCGGACGATCTGGCCGGTAAGGCCGTGGCTCTCCACCACGGCGCGGACGACGGGACCTTCGGCGGGAAACCGGAGCATCCCGGACGGGATTCCCTCCGCGGCCATGATCGCGGCGGCGGCCTCGTTGTGGATTCCCAGGTCGACACCGGGAAGGCGGCCCCAGCGACGCCGCTGCCGGGCTGTCCCGCCCTTCGCGAAATCGAAGTGCAGCAGGGCGACCCTGGCGGCGGGGAGCAACCCGGCGTCCCGCAGACGGCACAGGCGCCGGTGCTCCGTGTCGAAGCGGGCGGGCGAGAGGCCGCCGCCGCGCTGAAAGACGTCCAGGTCGCCGCGCTCGAGGCCGTTCAGCTTCCGCCCGAGCACGCGGACGGCGAGGTGGTCGAGCAGCGGTTGACCGCTCCCGCCGCCCTCGTGCTCGATCGCCGCGGCTCGTGACGCCGGGTGCGCCAGCGCGGCGAGCAGGGGCAGCCGCTCGCGGAGGGTCGCGAGGGCCCGGACGCGGGGACCGGCGCGCAGCGCGTCGAGGAAGGCGCACGCGGCAGCGGTGTCCCCGGCGATGCGCGCGGGGGCGTTCCCCGGCGCGGCCAGGAGCTCTTCCAGGAGGGCGATACGCGCCTCGAGCGCCGAAACGAACTCGGTGGGGTTCCCGGCGCCCTGTACCAGGGCTTCGGCCTGGGCGCGGAACAGCGACCCCAGGCGCTCGCCAACGATCTCCGGCCAGCGGGGACGCTCGCCGGCCGAAAGCGCTCCGGCGAGCCTCTCCACCACGGGCATGCCGAACCTCCGGTATGGGACACCCCATGGTTGCGTCCCGACCCCGGACGCGCAACGGGATCAGCGGATCTGCAACCGCAGGATGTCCGATCCGGCGATGGCGTGGATGCCTCCAGGACCAGGCAGCAGGCGCTGCCCCCCGCTGACGAATGGCTCCGTGTCGGGGAAGTCGGCGGTCACCCGCACTGCCCCGTCACCCACCGTGAGACGCACGATGCCGTCATCGGTGGGAACGAACAGGTGGGTTCCGGCTGCGCACGCGCCCGGCAGACCTGCCCACCACGGCGCGTCGCCGTCCTCGGAAGCGACCGTGGCCACCACCGCCCCATCGGCCGCCACCACCGCGAGGCTGCGTGCGACGCGCCCCTGCTCCCGGGTCTCGCGGAAATACCAGCAGAAGTCATCAGAGAAGGCCGCCCCGGCCGCGACCAGCTGGCCCGTCAGGCGCGGGACCCGCACGCCATCGTTCAGCCCCCTGGCACGGGCGTGGAAGACGAAGGTCACGGTGAGCTCCTGGAGCCGGTAGTAGCCGAGCCCGAACTGAGCCCCGACCCAGAAGGCGCTCTCACCCCGCGCGACGTCGCCGATGCGATCCGGCCCGGTCGCCTGGTCCCGCCAGAGCGCGCCGTCGGCCATCCAGTACACGTGGCGGTCGTTGGCATCGAATGCGGCGCTTCCGGCCAGCCGTTCCGTCACCGTCTCCACGCCCAGCGGGCCGCCACGGTATTCGGCGAAACCGCCGGCCTTTCCGAGGAACGTCGCATCGGTCCGGAGCCGAACCCGGGAGTGGCGCCCCGTGACGAACGCGCCGATCACGGACCCGTCCTCCCGGACCAGCCCGTCCGGTCCGGTCGCCAGCCAGCAGAGCCGATCCGCCGAGAAGCGCGCGGCCAGGATGGGGCCGGGCGCCCGCGCGACCCGGGTGGCCGTCACCGTTCCTCTCACGCGCCGTGCCGGGAGTGGGGAGACCGGCGCGGCCGCGCGGCAGGCGGGGCATGACCCACGCGCGTGCGTCAGCCCGCACCGCGCGCACGCGGTCCAGTGAAGCGTCGTGAGCAGATCGGCCGGGAACGGCCCCCGTCGGCCGGCCTCGAACACGCCCCGGAAATGCTCGATCAGCGCGTCGGGGAGGATGGCCAGCGGCCGGGCGGGCTTGGGGTAGCGGACATCCGGGTGGAAGATGGAGATCCGGTGCAGTGGACGTGCGGGGTGCGCGACCCGCTCGGCCGCGGAGCGCGGCCGGTAGACGCCGCCGAACGGGCCGACGTACAGGAGCGACTGCATGAGCAGGCAGGCGAACGCGTACCAGTCCGCGGCCTCGTCGTAGGGCCGGTCCAGAACCGGACGCGACACTCCGGCCGCCGCGAGCGCGGGGTCGAGGAACCGCTCCGTGAAGACCCTCGACCGATAGCCCCCGAACTGCATGCTGTCCGCGTCGATGAGCCAGGCCTCGCTCCCGCGGGCCAGGATGTTCAGGTCATTCAGGTCGCCGACCACGATCCCGGCCCGGTGGACGGCCACCAGCGTCGCGTGAAGGTCCCGAAACAAGGCGCACACCGCCGCATCCGGAACCCGCCCTTCCCGGAAGGACCGCTCGCCGTACCGGATCAGGAGATCCGCCCCATCGATGAACGGCATGGCGTAACCGACGACCCGGCCGCCCTCGTCCCGGAGGACCGAGGATGGGGCAACGAGCCGCGGCGGGGCGGGGACGGGAAAGGCGGCCAGCTTCGTCTGATGCTCGTCCAGCCGAAGCTCCGCGGCGGCTCGCGCGGAGGCGTCAGCGGCGAAGTCCGGGTGGTCGGGCGTCTTGAATACCTTGGCGACCCGACCCCCGCCCAGCGCGTAGATGATCGCTTCGCCGCCCTCCCCCACCACGGGCAGGCGCGCCAGGTCGATGCGCCGGCCGCCGTCGAGGACGCGCGAGGCGCGTCTAGATCCTGCGCGCGACAATGAGCGTCGTGTCATCGGGCAACATTCCCGTCTCCCGCTGGAGTCGCCGGTTCTCCCAATCGACCCGCTGGGTGTCTCGGTTGGCCACGGTCAGCAGGCGGCGGAGCTGGTCCGGGTTGTCGAACACCCGGTCGTCCTCCAGCAGGCTCGTGAGCCGGCTGAGATACGGGTCGCGGTTCGAGCCGCCCTCCCCGTCCGCCGGCCGGGTCCGGACCTGACCCGGCCCGGTCGCCCCGCTCCGCTCGGGGCAGAGGAGATCGGCCGCGCCATCCGTTCCCACCATGAGCGTACGCACCTCCGGTGATAGACCATGCCAGAGCACCCGCGGCTCGGGACCGGACGAAGGGTCGAGCAGACCGTAGGCGGGGTAGGCGGGCCGGTTCCCCGGGCTCTCTACCACGCGGAGCTCCCCGTTGACGGCCGCCATGCCGTCACCCATCCCGAGCACCGCGGCGTGGCGCGCGTCCGCTACGGCCAGGACGGCCGTGAAGAGGAGGTGGTCCAGCAGGTCCGCGGGGGTTCCGCCCAGGGCGGCATGTACCGGTGCGAGGTCCGCGAGGAGGCCGGCCCGGACCGCGCGTCCGTAGCTTTCCGGATTCTCGAGGCCGGGCCACACCGCGGCGGCCATCGCCCTGCGCGCCACCAGGCGAGCGCCCAGGAGAGCCCCGAGCTCGGACCGCGCACCCGAGGTGCACCCGTCCGTCACCACCAGGGTCAGCCTATCGTCGGTGCTCCAGTGGAAGCCGTCCTGGTTGTTCCGATCGGCGCGGCGGTGCCGGGTGCCCCGCACCGAGCCACCCGCGACCTGCCATTCGCTCGTCATGCGCCGAACCCGCCCAGCGACGTCTGGCCGAACTGCGCCGAGCCCTGGCTCGCCTGGAGCGCGGATCGGGAGAACACGTGGAACGCCGCCCGGATCTCCGCGCCGGTGTTCGCCGGTGTGAGGATCCACTCGTCCGGGATGCCCATCTCCCGGAATACCGAGCGGAAGCGGTCCGCCGCTTCCCGCGACCCGTCGCTTATGCCCATGGCCGCGATGATGTGCGTCTCGAGCCGCAGCATGTCCCGCGCGATCGCCGCGACACTCCTGGCGTCCTGCTCCTTCGACCCCGCGTCCTCGCCGTCGGTCAGGATCAGCGTGATCGTCCGCACGGGCACGCCCGCCTCCTCGAACTCCCGAGCCTTCAGGAGCACGGTGCCCAGGATGACGGCCGCCTGGTCGTACAGCGGGGTGCCCAGATGGCCGCTGTAGTTGGATTTCGTCAGCTCCACCGCATCCTCCAGGCGGCGGTACGGAAACAGCACGTGCCCGTTCAGGTACCGCGTGTGCACGAGCACGCCTTCCATCTGCCGCGACGTCTTCAGAGCCTGGAGCACCAGGTTGTGGCCGTCACGCATCGCCTGCTCGGCGCCCGCGAAACGGATCGATCCGGAGTCGTCCGGCATCATCGTCACCAGCACGACTTCGCTGGCCGGGACCTCGTCCGGCGTGACGCCGAGGCCCGCCTGGATCTCCGCGCCGATGTCCCCGATCGTCAGCGCGTCCAGCGCGTCCGCGCTCAGATCCCCATCCTCGTGTGCCTGGCGGAACCGCGTCGATGCATCGCTCATGATGTTTCTCCTTCGTTCAGTCAGGGGGTCTCAGATCTCCAGCTCCGGCCACTGGTCCAGTGGGTCCGTGGAACGGACCACGTGCATCCCCGCGTCCCTGAACCGCTGAAGCGCGGCCTCCGCCTGGGGCGTGAAGTCGGCAATGAAATCGCCGGGATCGCTCGGGTTCGGGACCGCCACCGCACTCATGCAGTCCTCCAGGACGTAGACCTTCCGCACCAGCGACGGGTCCTGCGCCATGATCTCGTCCAGCAGGTCGTCGATGCTGCTCTTCACGCAGTGGCTCGCCGCCTGGCCGGCGATGATCACGTGATCGCCCTTCAGCAGCGTCTCCAGGAACCGGCTGTTTCGCTGACCGATCGAGCCACGGCCGTCGTGACGCGTCATGACCTCCGGCGCGAAGACCGAGTAGTTCTCCGTCAGGATCGAGCCGCCCTTCACCTCCGCCAGCGCCGGGGCGTGACGGGCGAACGCGTGGAACAGCCGGGCCTCCTGGATGACTCCCGCCAGCGCGTGACCCTCGCTCCCCAGCAGGCAGTGCGGCGGCCACAGGTACAGCACGTACTTCCCGGCCTTCTCCAGCTCCGCGCAGTAGTGCTCCACCTGACGAAGCAGCCACGGGTAGCTGCCCCCGCTCACCCAGCTCGACACCGCCGGGTTCGGCCGCACCGCACCGCCGCGGATCTGGTCCGTCGTGATCGTACCGTGCGCGGCCAGCGGCCGACCCTCCGCGTCGACCCAGAACGACGGCGAGAAGATCTGGAAGGGGAAGTGAGTGTCCAGCGTGACCGTCACCTCGCTGATCGTATCAAGATTGCCGTAGATGAACCGGGCGATCCGGTCGTTGTCCTCCATCGCTCCCACCCCGCTGCGACCGCCCACGTACAGCGTTCCTTCCGGGAAGCAGAAGTCCTTCTGCAGATCGATCAGCAGCAGGTGCACCTTGCGCCGATCCGAGCCCGAGGGGCGGATCCCGTGTGCGACGGCATAGTCGTTCGCCACGCGGAACAGCTCCTCCTCGTTGGGCCGGTATCCCCACTGCCGCGCGTGGACGGGATCGTAGAATCCCGGCAGCGGCGTGTCGCGTCGTGTGGTCGTGCTCATCGCGATCCTCCTCAAAAAGGGTTCACCTCTCTATACAGTCGTTACGACTTTAATGGCCGCGCGCCGCTCCCCTCGAGCGGAACCGCGGATCCTACACGGCCAGGAGGCGGCGGACCGTGCTCACCATGTCGGGGTCGCCGCTGGCCTTGCCGGGGTCATCCGAGAGCTTCACCACGTCGATCGGGCCGTTGCCGAAGTCCGCGGAGACGAGCTTGATGACATGGTTCATGGGCCGGACTCCCGTCATGGCTTCATCGGCGGTGAGATGCGTCCCGATGCCCATGGTGGTGCGAACCCGGCCGGCGAAATGGTCCTGGATGCGGAGCGCCGTGTCGACATCCAGGCCGTCGCTGAAAACGATGACCTTGGTGGTGGGGTCGATACCCAGCATCTCGTAGTGGCGGATGACGCGCTCACCGAAGGCTATCGGGTCGCCGCTGTCCTGGCGGACGCCATTGAAGAGGTGGGCGTAGAGGCTTTCGAACGCGCCGAGGAAAGTGGCGGTCGTCAGGGTATCCGCGAGCGCGATCCCCAGGTTTCCGCGGTACGTTTCCACCCAGTGCTGCATGGCCATTCTATCGGCGCTGCGCGGGCCATAGAGAGCCTGCATGGCCATGGGCAGCTGGTGCGCGTAGGTGCCGAAGGCCTTGAGCCCGTGCTCACGAGCCAGGTACGGGTTCGACGTGCCCCGGAAGCCGGGGTACTCCTTCATGATGGATACGACCGCGTCCTGGACCTCCAGGCTGTGTCGCCGACGCGTACCGAAGTCGATCCACTGCACCCCCGCCGAGGACAGGCGGCGCGCCTTTTCGTGAATCTTCTCCCGCCACCCGTCCGGCAGCGCCGGCAGCTCGCCGGTCCGGGGGTCCCGCCGGCTCAGCTCGCTGAGGACGGCGAGGAGCTTCACCTCCCAGTAGATCGTCTCGAACCACCGCCCCGAGATCGACAGGTCCAGCCGCCCCCCATCCTGCGCCACGCGGACCTGCGCCGGATCGAGCCGGTACTGCCGCAGCCATTGCAGGTACGGCAGGGGCAGCCACGGCATGGTGTTCCGGAAGAAGTCGAACGCCGCATCATCGAATCGCAGCTTCGCCAGCCCCTCGAGCTGCGCCTCCAGCTCCGCGGCCAGACCCGGCCGGAACCGATGTTCCGGATCCCGGTTGATGTAGCGGTACACAACCCGGGCCTCCGGCCACCGCTGGGCCACGCAGCCCATGGAGTAGTTGTACAGGTCCTCCCCGTCGGTGAATTCCCGTACGAGCAGCGGCATCATGCGCGCCCCCTCGGTGGCGGTTGCGACCGCAGGCGGAGGTATGTCGGGCCGCCAATACAGTCGAAACGACTATATAACGGGGGGCCGGTTCTTGTCAAGGGGGAGCCACGGCAGGCGCAGCGACCGTTCCAGTCGCTCATGGGCGTAATCGCGCCGCCAGGTGAAGAGCTCGGCGGGTCGACCGCCGCTCTCCGTGGTGCTGCCCGTGGGACGGATGAGGGCGTGGTGCTTGGAATGGGCGAGGAGGCGGCGGAAGTTGGCGGCTTCGAGAGGGCGCCCGGCGATGAGCTCGACGACGCCCTGGAGGCCGGCGATGGTGAAGAGCGGCGGCGTGAGTGCGACGAGGAGCTCGGGAACGTACTTGATCTTGCCCCGGAGGCGGCCGAGGGCGTCGGCGAGCATGAGGCGGTGGTCGAAGGCCATGGCCTCGCCCGAGCCGGGGAGCGGCGCGGCGTCATCGGGGAGCTGACCCCAGCGGTCCCGCAGCGCTTCTTCCACCACCCCCGCCCGAATCATGAGGCGGAGGCGTTCCCCGGCGCGTTCCTCGTTCCAGTCATCCAGGCGCGGTCCGAAGGCCTTGGCGACGCGGACGGCCCAGTCGTCGTCGGCCGCCGCTGGGGACGTGTCGAGGGCCGCCGTCACGCGATCACGGGCCGCGCGTCCCCGTTCCGAACGGATGTCCTCCCACGGAAGGTAGCGTCCGACGGGAGCCCAGAAGGCCTTCGCCGCGTCGTCGCCGGCGGTCGGCCGAGCCCGGTGGCGATCGCGGAAGAGCGCAAGGTCGGTGCGGCTCACCACCCGGTTCCCGCGGCGGACGAAACGCCCGGCCACCAGCCGCCCCGCGAACTGGCGGGGGTCCCGGCCGTTGGCGTCATAGGTGTCGAGGACCTCGATGTAGTCGGGCTCACCGACGCCGGTCTCCTCGCGGAGCTCCCGCAGCGCCGCATCGCGCGCGGTCTCGTCGCCTTCCCATGCGACGAATCCGCCGGGCACCGCGACGCGCCCGCGAAACGGTTCCCCCCCGCGTTCGATGAGGAGCACGTCGAGGGCGCCGGCCGCCCCATCGACCGTGAGGCCCAGGACATCGGCGGTATAGGCGAAGGGGGGGTGGTCGCCGGAGTCGTAGGCGAGGGCCCAGGCGGGGATTCTTTCGGTCGGGCTCATGGCAGCGCGGGAAAGAGTCGTTTCGACAAATTCGCGACTCCGGAGCCGCACGGCAATAGGGGAGCGAAGCGGGCACCGCACACCGCCACCCCGAAAGGGGCGGAGGATCAGCGGCCTTTGGCCACCGCCTCCGCGAGTGAATGGAGTCGCTCCCGGTACCGGCCGTCCTTTTCGTGATCGGCACTCCCGAAAGGGAAGACGATGTCATTGATGGATCCCATACCGCCGTAGAGCGAGAGGACCTCGCGGGCCATGGCCACGGGATCGGTTCCGGAGGAGACGTCGCGGAGCCTCCCGGCCCAGTGGTTCGCACCAGGTGCCCCCGATGCGGACAGGAACCGCGCGTACTCCGCGAGGGCTCCAAGAAACGCCTGATCTTTACTCATCGATGAGGCCTCGCGTCGTCCAGGCAGGCAGGCCGGCCCGCGCGCGGAAACCGGGAGCTGACCGGCGGGCGGTCCTCTCCCGCGAAGGGTCCGCAATAACGTTCCGAACCGTTCATTCCGTATCGGATCCAGGTTACCCCCCGCCGACGCCCGAACCGCCTTTTTTCGCGGAACCACGCCGTTTTCCGGCCGTCGCACCGGCGTGGTCCCACGCTTGCCTCTGGAGGGGGCACAACAGAGCCGCGTGACGGCGGGAAACCGGGGAGAGCGTCACGCGGACGAAGGGGGAGAGGCCCATGCGGTCTCTCCCCTCTTTGTTTCCGGTCTCCTCAAGGGCCGGAGGCGTGCACGTACAGCTTCCGGAGATCGTCGAGTTCCATGTCTTGCCGTCCGATAAGGGGTGGTCGTTTCCGCGCGGGCGGGAAATGCAACGGACGGGCCACGATTCCGACAGGCCCGTGCCCCTCCCGCCGGGCGGCCCGATGGCTTCCTTCCGTCAGCTGATCGGCGAGATGTTCTGCGGGCGCAGGGCCACCCGCCCGTCAGAACGACCAGGCGAGGCGGGCGGTCAGGGCGCGGTAGAGGTAGTCGGCGTCTTCCGCTGCGGAGATCCGGTTGAGGCCGGCGTTGGCGAACAGGGCGCCCACGGAGAGCTCGCGTCCCGGCGCGATGGTCCATGCCAGGCTGCTGGCCACGCGCCCCACGGGTCGGGCATCACCCTCCGCGCCGACGCGCTGAAACCCCGGCGCCCCTTCCACGGAGGCCTGGACCGGACCGAGTGGCAACTCCAGCCGGCCGAGCACCTCCGCGAGGCCGAAGAAGTCCGGGTCGAAATACCCGTCGTTGAGGTCGCGTTGGTATCCG
>DATLFF010000226.1:0-6046 GCA_035524915.1 Gemmatimonadota bacterium
CCCGGAACTCGGGGCTGTAGCGCTCGAGGAGCCGGACCTGCTCGTCGGAGAGCTCCAGTCGACTGTCCCGCACCGTCGCCTCGAGCCGCAGGAGCCGCTCGTGGCGGGTCATGAGGCGGTGCCGGCTCCAGACGCCCCGGACGCCGCTGGAGCTCACCTGTCAGGGGATTACCGTTCTACTTCACTGGATCTGTTAGAGAACTAGTCATCGAAGCAGCTAGTCACCCTGATCGTGACTACGGATTCAGAGGAATCCGGCGCCCGGAGCCGCTGGGCTCCAACTGGGTCACAAGCTCCGCCCCAGCCTCCGCTCCAGCTCCTTCCGCCTCCCTCTACTCAACCGCAGCTCCGTCCCGTCCTCCAGCACCACCGCGTACGCCCCGTGGAACCACGGCTGGAGCTCCTTGACGCGGTCCAGGTTGACGATGGTGCTCCGGTGGATGCGGACGAACCGCCGCGGGTCCAGCCGCTCCTCGAGCGAGGTCAGCGACTCGCGGATCACGTGGCTCTCGGTGCCCGTGTGGAGCCGGGCCTGGTAGTCGGCGGCCTCGATCCAGTCGATGTCCTCGGTCTTCACGAAGTATAGCCGGTCGTCGTCCCGGATGACGATCCGGTCCGGGGGCTCCTCGCCGTGCGCGCGGGCCGCGGCGGGCTCGCGGGGGCCGGGCTCGCCCTTCTCCTCGACGTCCAGGAGCCGGATGAGCTGGGTCCGGAGGTCGGCGGTCTCCCGCTCCTCCACCCGCCGGATGGCGCGGTCGAGCGTGCGGTCGAACCGCTCGTCGTCGAAGGGCTTCAGGAGATAGTCCAGCGCGTTCACCTCGAACGCCCGCAGGGCGTGCTCGCCGTAGGCGGTCACGAACACGACCACCGGGGGGCGCGGGGTCTGGACGGAGGCGAGCGCCTGGAAGCCGTCCCGCTCGGGCATCTGGATGTCCAGGAACACGATGTCCGGCTCCTGCTCCTCGATGGCGTCGGCGGCGATCCGGCCGTTGGCGCACTCGCCGAGCACCTCGACGCCGTCCCGCTTCTCGAGGAGCCGGCGGATCCGGCGCCGGGCGAGCGGTTCGTCGTCCACCACGAGGACCTTGACGGGTCTCACGGCTGGGCGGGGAGCTCCGGCGGCGCCACCCCGAAGAGCCCCTTCACCGACGGCCGCAGCAGCACGATCAGCGTGAACACCCCGAGAACCGTCCCCAGCGGCATGAACATGCACTCGATGGCCGCCACCACCAGGCAGAACGTGTAGCTCTCGTGCCGGCCGAGCGCCCGGCCGGTCATCGCCACGGCGGCCGCCAGGGCGAACCCGCACAGGATGATCAGGAGCGCGAAGCCGGCGAAGATCCCGCCGACCAGCGGCGCCACGGGGTCGCCCTCGGTGTCGAGCGCGCCCGTCATCATCGCGATCCCCAGCACCAGGTGGAACACCGGGAAGAGCGAGACCAGGCCGATCAGGCCGGCCAGCACGTAGTGGAAGATCGACAGGAGCCGCAGGTGCTCCAGGTCCGGGTTCATGGGGCCTCCACGTTCTCGCGGGCGCGGCCCGCGCGGTAGGGGATCTCGATCCGCACTTCGAAGCCGCCGCCCTCGGCAGCGCCGGCGGTGAAGCCGTGCTCGGGGCCGTAGAGCTCCTCGAGGCGGGCCCGGGTGTTGCCGAGCCCCACGCCGGTTCTGGAGGGGGCGCCGGGGGGCGCGCCGTCGCCGTCGTCGCGGACGGCGAGCGTGACCCGTCCGTCGGTGCGCTCGGCGGTCACGGAGATCCGGCCGCCGGCGGGGCGGGACGCCACGCCGTGGCGGACGGCGTTCTCGACCAGGGGCTGGAGGATGAGGTTCGGGACCATGGCGTCCAGCGCGCCGGGGTCCACGTGGAACTCGACCGCGAGGCGGTCGCTGAAGCGCTCGCGCTCGATGTCGAGGTAGAGCTCCAGCACCTCCAGCTCCTGCTCCAGCGGCACCTCGTGGACCCGCTCGGTGTCGAGCGTCAGCCGCAGGAGCTCGGACAGCCGCGCCAGCATCCGCCGGGCGGCCTTGACGTCCTCGTCCCTCAGGGACGACACGGCGTGGAGCGTGTTGAACAGGAAGTGGGGCTGGAGCTGCATCCGGAGCGTCTGGAGGTGCGCGTGGGCGAGCTGCACCTCCAGCTCGGCGGAGCGGATCGCCTCCTGGCGGGAGCGGCGGTAGTAGTCGACCGCCCAGGCCGCCGCCAGGACGGTCGGGTAGACCAGGATCTCGAACTCGAAGTAGGTCTGGACGAAGCCGACGAGCGCCTGGCGGAGCGGCCAGCGGTCGACCGACGGGGTGGCCGCGCGCACCAGGACGAGCCCCACGGAGAGGTGGAACACGGCGAAGGCGATCGTCAGGACGCCGTGGAGCGCCACGTTCCGCCACTTCCGCGCGCCCTCGACGGGGAAGCGCCGCGCGAGCCCTACCACGATTGGAGTCAGGAGCGCCCACAGGTACCAGAACGGGAGCAGGTAGAGGAACGCGGTTCCCCAGGAGATGTCGCGGCCGCGCTCGATCGAGGTGGCGTAGAAGACGATCGCCCCGAGCACGCCGGGGACCGTCCACACGGCCAGGACGAGCAGCCACCAGCGGTTGGGCCGCCACGCGGAGCGTCTCGCTTCGCTCATTCGGATCCAGTATAGCGGACCCGGCCCGCCGGTCACCATCCGCGTAGGGCGGGGCGGAGGTGCCGAGCGGGCCGGTCCGGGAAAAGGGAGTCGCGGGGCCCCGATGGTGCGGGTCGGGTCCCCCGGCCGGGGTGGGTCGGCCGGTGGGGCCCCGCGACGGTGTCAGTCCCCTAGAACCTCAGCTCCGCGCCGAAGCGGAACTGCCGCGGCTCGCCGTAGTTGAACGGGAAGTCGCCGGTCTGGCCCGCGTTCGGTCCCCCCGAGCCGCTCGCGATCAGGGCCCGCCGGAGCGCTTCCTGCGCCTCGGCCAGCTCGATCACGCCGTTGCCGTCCAGGTCCTGCCGGGCGAACGTCGCGCGGTACTCGGGGATGATCTGGTCCAGCGGCACGCAGGCCGCCGCCGGGCACACGGCCCGCGTCTCGAAGGTGGTGGAGCCGCCCTCGACCGCGAACCTGGACGAGATGACCGGGGTCCGCGAGAGCGTCTCCTCGAAGCCCGTCCGGTCCGGCCGTCCCGTGGTCGGGTTCACGTTGATCACGTTCTTGATGTCGAGGAAGTTCTCGACGACCGCGAACAGGTCGACGTGCAGGGCGTCCGAGAGCGAGAAGCCCCTGGTCACCCGGATGTCGCCCGAGTGGATCCACGGCAGCCGGCTCCCGCCGATGTCCTCGAGCGCCTCGCCCTGGCCCGCGGTGGAGCGCCGCGTGAAGGGGTTCCCCGACTGCGCGTTGTAGACGAGGAAGGCCGAGAAGTCCTCGAAGACGGTCCCCAGCGCGGTCCCCTCGCGGAACCCGTTCGGGAAGCGCAGCTGGAACTGCCAGTTGATGTTGTGCAGGCGGTCGAACGCCTCCGCGGTCAGCTCGCTCGGCGGGGTCAACAGCCGGCCGGGGAACAGCGGATCGAACAGCCGGCCGAACCCGGCCCCGGTGGCGAACTCGATGGGCGAGGACGTGGTGCCGCGCGCCCACTGGAGCGACCAGGCGAGGTCGGTGGAGAAGTAGTTCGAGTACCGCTTGTTGAGCGTCACGTCGAACCCCTTCACGTTCCCGTTGTCGGCGTTGGTGAAGATCCGCCGCTCCTCGACCGTTTCGGAGATCGAGCCGGCCTGGAAGACATCGACGCGGATGGCTCCACGCCGGTCGCGGTTGTAGCCGACCAGATCCAGCACCAGGTTTTCGTTGATCAGGTGGGTGATACCGGCCTCGAAGGCGGTCGTCTCCACGTGCTCCAGGAGCGGGTTCCCGTACAGGATGTTGTTGTTGCCCCCCGCCGCCACGAAGTCGGTGGCGTAGGCCGCGAAGTAGTGCTGGAGTTGGGGCAGCTGGTAGAACTTCCCGTAGGAGAGCCGCACCTGAGTGGCGTCGGTGATCGGGTGCGCCACGCCGATCCGCGGGGCCAGCTCGTTCCGCGTCGGGGCCTCGACGCTCTCGGCCTCCGGCGAGCACTGATCGAACACCGAGATCTCGCACGGCACCACGCCGGCGAAGAGCGGGAACGTCGTGTTCGGATTCCAGTGGTCCCAGCGGAGCCCCAGGTCGATCACGAGGTCGCCGTAGTCCAGGCGGTCCTGCACGTAGGCCGCGCCCACCATGGGCTGGACGTCGTAGAAGTCCGCGAACACCGCGTCCGTGTACCGCGAGTCGGCGTCCTGCAGGTCGATCCACTGCCACTCCACGCCGACCTTGGCGCGGTGGACGCGGTTGATCTGGGCGTCGAGGTCGGCCCGCAGGCCGGTCCGCGTCTCCCGGGTCCGGTTGAAGAAGTTCGCCAGCCCGAACTCGGTCAGGTACACGTTGGTGACGCCGAAGATCGGGTCCGGATCGCGGGCGCCGATCGTCAGGCCGCCCAGGACCGGCAGCTCGCCCGGGTTCACGTCCTCGAAGAAGAAGCCGACGTCGCCGAAGCGGAAGTTCAGGAAGTCGGGATCGAAGGCGTCCCCGGTCACGTCGCAGTCGGCGCCGCAATCGGCCCCCATCACGTCGCGGATGAGGCCCGCGGTGATCTCGTTCCGGGGCGTGCCCTGGAACAGGTCGCTGCGGTGCCAGTTGCCGCGGACCTGCAGGTTGAGACTCTGCTCGGCCGTCTGGTAGAGCTGCTGGTCGTAGCCCACGATCACGTCGTGGGTCTTGGTCCTCTGGGCGGCGTCCATGAACTGGAAGAGCCCGTACTGGGGCCCGCCCGGCGCGCCGAGGAAGTCGTAGAACTCCTGCTGGCCGCGCGAGAAGAGGTACGTGCCGGTCACCTTGGACGTGGAGCCGAGGAACGCGGTCAGCTTCGCCTGCGCGTCCGTCTGGTCGCCGCGGTTGCCGGGCAGGATGGTCTCGGTGGAGCCGGTCGAGTTGAACTCCCCGACGGCCGGGTTGAAGCCGGCCGCGGTCGGGAAGTAGTCGGCCGCCGCCTGCGCGTCCAGCGAGCCGAAGAACGACAGCTGGTCGGGAATGATCGGGCCGCCGATCGAGGCCTGGACGGCGTTGTAACCGCAGCAGGCCTGGCTGCCGATGGCCGACGGGTCGCCGGAGGCGAGCTCGTCGATCTCGTAGCCGTCGGTGCCGAACTGGCCATCGGTCGTGTAGCGGACGTTGCCGTGGTACTGCCTGCCGCCCTCGCGGGTCACGATGTTGATGATCCCCGACTGGGCGTTGCCGAACTCGGCGTTGAAGCCGCCGGTGATCACGTCGATCTCCTCGACCGCGAAGTTGCCGACCGAGGTGCGGTTGAGCTGGTTGGAGAAGTCGGTGATCAGCGCCCCGTCCACGTAGGTCGCGCTCTCGGTGCCGCGGCCGCCGCGAATGATGAACCCGCCCTGGCCGGCGTGGACCCCCGCCGACAGCGTGATGATCTCGTTCACGCTCTCGACCGGCAGGTTGATCGCGTCCTCGGCGGTGAAGCGCGCCTTGGAGATCGTGTTGTCGCGCGCCACCAGGGGCTCCCGCTCGATCACCGCGATGATCGCGTCGGCCTGCACCACCTCGCTGGCCAGCCGGAAGTCCACGGTCATGGTCTGACCGGCCAGGACCCGGTACTCCTGCGCGGTGGTCTGGTAGCCGAGGTACTGGGCGACGATCCCCTGCACCCCCACGGGCACGTTGTTGATGAAGTAGTAGCCGTCCTCGTTGGTGACGTTGCCGAGGTTGGTCCCCTCGACCACCACCTGGGCGCCGACCAGCGGCTGCCCGGTGTCGACGTCCGTGACCGTGCCGATCACCTTCCCGGTCACCTGGGCGTCGGCGGTCCGGGCCCCGAAGAGCGCCAGGCCGAGCGAGCCCACGACGAGGAAGGCGAAGCGGGACGGCGAAGCGAACACGTTTCGTCGCATGCGAATTGCCTCCTGCGGAATGAAGGTCCCCGGGGGGTGCCGCCGGTTCGCGGCGAGGTCGGGGACCGGCGTACGGCTGGCGGTTACGATTGTCCTACACGG
>DATLFF010000227.1:0-3388 GCA_035524915.1 Gemmatimonadota bacterium
GGCCGCCGCGGCGTGGTCCCGCCGCAGGTTCAGGAGTCCCGCCGCTACCTGGATCAGCCCCTGGACGAGCTCGGCCGCGGGCCCCCGCCGTCCGGCGGCGTGCCAGAGGGTCTCCAGCGCCTCGTGGCACTCCCAATAGAAGCCGTGGTTGAAGAGGTCGACGGCGTGGAGCCAGGGCTCGAGGGTGGGCCAGTCGGCGGGGTCCCAGGGCTCCACGGGGCCGCCGGGCTCACCGGTGGGCCGACGGGTCCGTCCGGGAATGAAGGGATGCTCGGGGAGGGACTGGGAGCCGTATATCGGGGGATCGAACACGCGTCCAGTGTAGGCCCGCGAGCGCCACCGGGGCGAGTCGAGCAGTTGACCCGCCGCCGGATCTGGGTGAGAATGGATTCCCGCTCGTGCAAGGGAAGGGAGCCCTCTTGAGCGAAGCCCCGTCCTCCGACCCCGAGACCCAGCCGCGTCGGCGTCTCGCCGCCGTGTGGTTCATCGACATCGCCGGCTACACCGCCATGGCGTGGCGCGACGAGTCGACCGCCCTGGCCATTGTGCAGCTCTTCCAGCAGATGGTCCGAACCATCGTCGCCGACCACGGGGGCCGGCTGGTCAAGTTCATTGGGGACGAAGCGCTGGCCGAGTTTATCAGCGCGGACTCGGCGGTCCACTCGGCACTGGACATCGTGTCCGACTTCGGCCGGGCCACCCGCGACCGTGGGACGCCGGCCGACGTCCGCGCCGGGGTCCACGTGGGCGACCTGTTCACGGCCGGGGACGGTGACATCTACGGCAGCGGCGTGAACCTGACGTCGCGGATCCAGGACGCGGCCGAGCCCGGCGAGGTCGTGATCAGCGAGGACGTGTGGCGACTGATCCACCCGCAGTCGGCCTACGGGTTCGCATCGTTGGGGGAGCGGCGGCTGAAGGGCTTTCCCGCTCCGGTCGGGCTGTACCGGGTGCGCCCGCGGGGCGTGGAGCCGGACCCCGCCGCGAGGCCCTCCCGGGCCGACGCCCTTTCGCTCGTCGTCCGGCCGTTGGAGGACGCCACCGGCGGGCGCTTGGAGTACCTCGCCCTCGGCCTGACCGAGGAGATCGTCGGCGCGCTGGGACGGGTCGACGGCCTGCGCGTGACGGTGGCCCCGCCGGGCTCCGCTTCCGCGATCCGGGGCGGAACAGTGGAAGACGGGTCGCCGGACTCCGACGCGGTGCTCACCGGTCGACTGCGCGGCGAAGAGGACCGGGTGGGTGTCGACATCGAGCTGACCCGAACCGGGACAGGAATCTCCCTGTGGCGCGCGTCGCACGAGCTGGAGCGGGCGGAGGTTCCTTCGTTCCACCGTGAGGTCGTCCGCTCGGTGGTTGAGGCGCTGGAGGTTCGCCGGGCCGACGGCGCGGTCCTCGATCCGCCCGAAGGCCGATATCGACCCGATCCGGAGGCCTACGACCTCTACCTCCGTGGCCGGCATCACTGGAACCGGCACTCCCGGGAGGATCTGGACCGAAGCGTGGCGTGCTTCGAGCGGGCCCTCGAGATCGATCCCGACTATGCGCTGGCGTACGCCGGACTGGCCGATGCCTGGCTCACGCTGGGTGCGCTCTTCCTGCGCCCGCGCGAGGCCTACCCGAAGGCGAAGGCCGCCGCCACGCGGGCGCTGGAACTGGACGAGCACCTGGCCGAGGCCCACGCCGCGCTGGCGGAGGCCCGGCTCCGGTTCGACTGGGACCGGGTGGCGGCCGAGCGTGGATTCCAGCGCGCGCTGGAGCTGCGCCCAGACTACGGCGAGGCGCAGCGGATGTACGCGAACTTCCTCCGGGACGTCGGGCGGGTCGAGGAGGCGATCGTGGTCGCGCGGCGCGCGGAGGTGCTCGATCCGGTTTCGCTGCCGATCCGCGCCGCGGTGGCCGGGGTCCTGTACTACGCGCGCCGATACGCGGAGTGCGTGGAGGAGGTGGACCGGATCCTGGAGGCGAGCCCGTGGTTCTTCCAGCCGGTGTTCTATCGGGCGCTCGCCCTGGAGCGGATGGGGCGGTACGACGAAGCGGTCGCCACCTTCCAGCGGCTGGGCCGCTTGTCGGGGCTTCCCTCGACGCTGGCGGGAGAGGCGTACGTCCAAGCGACCATGGGACGGGAGGTGGAAGCGTTGAACCTGCTGGCCCGGCTTGAGGAAGACTCGCGCGCCAGGTACGTCCCGGCCTACTTCTTCGCCTCGGTCCATGCGGCGCTGGGGGATCTCGACGCCGCATTCGAGTGGTTCGGGCGCGCCATCGAGGAGCGCTCGAGCTGGATGGTCTCTATCGCGGCCGAGCCCCGATTCGACTCCATCCGCGAGGACCCCCGCTTCGCCGACCTGCTGCAGGCGATGGGACTGGCGGACGCCGAGGTCGAGGTCCGGGGAAACCTCACGGCGGAGCTGACGCCCACGATCGGCCGTCTGCGCGAGGCCGCCGAACTGGAGCGACTCCTCTGGAGCGGGAATCGTCTCGTCACGCTGACCGGCCCGCCGGGGACCGGGAAGACCCGCCTCGCGCTGCACGTGGCCGGACGATCGCGGGCGCGCTATCCGGACGGCGTCTGGCTGGCCGAACTCAACCCGTTCCGGGATCCCGACCGCGTCATGCCGGAGATCGCCCGTACGCTGGGGGTGGGCGAGAGGCCGGGAGAGGACCTTGTCTCGACGATCGCGGGGTTCCTCGAGAGTCGACGTCTCCTGCTGGTGCTCGACGGAATGGAGGGCGTGCTGCCCTCCGCGCACCTCATCTCCCGCCTCCTCGGTCACGCTCCGGGATGCCAGATCCTGGCGACCAGCCGGGTCCCCCTTCGCCTCCGCGGGGAGCGGGAATACCTGGTGGCCCCCCTCGGGATCCCGGTGGACGCATCGCCGGACCGTGCCTCCGAGTCTCCGGCCGTCCACTTGTTCGTCGACCGGGCCCGATCGGTCCGGCCGGGGTTCGAGCTGGATTCGCGGAACACGGCGGACGTGGCGGAGATCTGCCGTCGCCTCGACGGCCTGCCGCTCGCGATCGAGCTGGCAGCCGTCCGCGTCAACCTGGTGAACCCCGCGGAGATGCTGCACTGGATGGACGATCGCATGGGGTTCCTCACCGTGGGGCCCCGGGACCTGCCCGACCACCAGAAGACGCTGCGGGTGGCGTTCGACTGGAGTTACGACCTCCTGCTCGATGACCAGCGGTCGCTCTTGCGTTCACTGTCGGTCTTCGCCGGGGGATTCGACCTCGATGCGATCGTCGCGGTCTGCGGCCATCCGGAAGGTTCGATCGCGGTACTGGAGGCGCTGTCGGTGCTCGTGGACAACAGCCTCCTGCGCCGGATCGAAACCCCCGGAGGCGGGGTCCGCTACACGATGCTGGAGACGGTCCGGGAGTACGGAGCGCT
>DATLFF010000228.1:0-2569 GCA_035524915.1 Gemmatimonadota bacterium
GCCCGTGCGGCCGCGTAGATGGGTGAGAACCTTTTGCAGCAGCGGCTGCCCGTCTCCTTCCAGTTGCTCGCCGTCGTGCGGAACCCGCACGCGGGGCTCCGTCCGCGCGTAGCGAAGCACCGCGGCCGGGATCTCGGCCAGCGGCAGTACCAGGTCCACCAGCCCCGTGGCCACGGCGCTCCGCGGCATCCCGTCATACTCCGCCTCCGCGGGGTCCTGCACGACCGCGAGCCCGCCTCTCTCCTTGATGTCCTTCAGTCCCAGCGAGCCGTCGCTTCCGGTTCCCGTCAGGACCACCCCGATCGCGTGGCCATCGTGCGTCCTGGACAGCGTGCGGAAGAAGTGGTCGACCGCCGCCCTCTTGCCCGGGTGCTCTTCGAGCTCGCTCAGCCGGAGGTGCGTGTCGATGGCGTTCAGGTTCGCGTTCGGCGGGATCACGTAGACGCGGTCCGGCTCCAGTTCGACGGTCTCCGTGACCTGGTGCACGGGGAGCGCGACGTGGGGCTGAAGCAGCTCCGCTAGCAGGCTCTCGTGCTCGGGAGAGAGGTGGACCACCACCACCCAGGCGACTCCGGTGTCAGGGCGAACACCGGCGAACAGCACCTTCAGCGCCGCCAACCCGCCCGCCGACGCGCCGATCCCGACCACCGTGAGGCTTGGAGGATCGACAGGCGCGCCCGGCTGGCCCTCGGTTTCCGGCTCGAGTTGTCGGTCGGCCATCGTGGTCCCGGGGACGGGAAAAGGGTTCGCAGCGCCATTCAGGAAACCGACGAAAAGGTACGATCGATCCGAGTGACCAGCCAGCCCTCCGGACCGCGGAGTCCGCGGCCCGGAGGCCGGGCGGGCGGGCGGCGCCGGTTGTCGCGCCCCGATCTTGATATATCTATCGTTGTTGATGTATGTTTCGAGCATGGCGACTGGAACCCTTCATCGCGAGGTGCTCCTTCCACGCTTCCAGGCCGTGGCCGAGGAGACACGCTTCCGGGTGGTCCAGCTTCTGGCGGACGGGGAGCGGTGCGTGTGCGAGCTGCAGGAAGAAATGGACGCGGCGCAGTCCCGGCTCTCGTTCCACCTGAAGAAGCTGAAGGACGCGGGGGTGGTCTCGGACCGGCGCGATGGGAGGTGGGTCTACTACTCGCTGGTGCCGGAGGCGCTGGAGGAGATGCGCGAGTTCCTGGGCGGCGTGAAGCCGCGGGAGGGCTGGTCGCCGGTGGTTGGGCGCGGCGAGGAGTGCTGCGGATAAGGGCCGGTGGTGCGTAGCGGCGAGGAGTGCTGCCGCTGAGAACGCCGGGCTTTTTTTGTCGCGATACATCAACTCGGATTGATACGGAGGCGGCGCATGGGCGCGGACGTGAAGGCGGTCGTGCGGCAGAAGTACGGCGCAGCGGCGGTGCGGGCGACGTCGGGACGGAAGGGAGGATGCTGCGGGGGGTCGAGCGGGTGCGGTCCGGAGGCGACGGATCCGATCACGCGGGACCTGTACGACTCGGTGACGGCGTCGGCGCTGCCTGAAGCGGCGGTGCTGGCGTCGCTGGGCTGCGGGAATCCGACGGCGCTGGCGGAGCTGAGCGAGGGCGAGGTCGTCCTGGACCTCGGGAGCGGCGGCGGAATCGACGTGCTCCTGAGCGCGCGCAGGGTCGGCCCGACGGGCAGGGCCTACGGCCTGGACATGACGGACGAGATGCTGGAGCTGGCGCGGCGCAACGCGGCGGAGGCCGGCGCGGAGAACGTGGAGTTCCTGAAGGGTGACATCGAGAGCATCCCGCTGCCGGACGCGAGCGTGGACGTGGTCATCAGCAACTGCGTCATCAACCTGTCGGCGGACAAGGGACGAGTGTTGCGCGAGGCGTTTCGCGTGCTGAAGCCGCGCGGACGGTTCGCCGTCTCAGACGTCGTGGTGCGGGGCGAAGTCCCCGCCGAGGTGCGGCGGAGCATGGAGCTGTGGGTCGGCTGCGTCGCGGGGGCGCTGGAGGAGAAGGAGTTCGAGGCGCTGCTGCGGGAGGCGGGCTTCGAGGACCCGTCGCTGGAGCCGACGCGCATCTACGAGCCGGAGGACGCGCGGTCGTTCCTCGAGGAGGCGGGCCTGGACGTCGACGCGTTCGCGGCTGCGGTGGAAGGGCGGCTCATGTCGGCGTTCGTCCGGGCGCGGAAGCCCGACGCCTCGCGGGATGCGCGGCCGGTCGCCGGCCCCGCGGCCTGCTGCGGCCCGGACTGCTGCGCCCGAGGAGAAGCATGAGGTACGCCCTGATCAGCGACATCCACGCGAACCTCCCGGCGCTGGAGGCCGTCCTGGCGGACATCGACGGCCGGCCGGACGTCGCGGCGGTCTACCACCTGGGGGACCTGGTAGGGTACGCGCCCTGGCCGGACGACCTCGTGGCGACCCTCCGGGCCCGGGCGATCCCGGGCGTGGCCGGGAACTACGATTCCACGACGGCCGCGGACTACGAGCACTGCGGGTGCAGGTACGAGGACGCCCGCCAGGAGGAGCTGAGCCACCTGAGCTACGAGTGGACCCTTGCCCACGTCTCGCCGGAGACCAAAAGGTGGCTGGGGGGCCTTCCGTTCC
>DATLFF010000229.1:0-5759 GCA_035524915.1 Gemmatimonadota bacterium
GGCCTCGGGCAGCGGCTGCCGTACCCGGGGAAGCTTGCGCTGGCGAGGCGAACGGCGGAGCTCGAGCTCCGGGCGGCGGAAGCCCGCGTGGCACTGACGCAACGCGAGGTCGAGGCCGACGTGCGCAGGGCCTACTACGCCGTCGCGTTTCTGGACCGCTCGCTCGAGGTCCTCGAGCGCAACCAGGCGCTCCTCGTGGACTTCATCGCCGCGACCGAGTCGCGCTACGGCGTGGGCACGGGCGGACAGCAGGACATCCTGAAGGCGCGGGTCGAGGCGGCGCGGCTTGCGGAGCGGGCCGTGGTGCTGGTGGAAGCCCGCCGCGCCGGGCTGGCGCGGCTCAACGCGCTGCTGGACCGGCCCGGCGAAACACCGGTTGACGAGGCGCGAGTGCCGCGGAGGATCGCCCGGGCCGCCGTGCCCGACGATCCGTCGCGAATCCGGTTCACGTCCGACGCGCTGGGGGCCCGGGCGGCGGATTCTCCGCTCCCCCCGCTGGAAGTGCTCCAGGAGCGGGCGATCCGGGCCAGCCCGGAGGTGCGCGCACACGAGGCCAGGATCGCGGCCCAGGTTGCCCGCGTCGAGCTCGCCCGGAAGGCGCACCTCCCCGACTTCGACGTCTCCGTCCAGTACGGTCAGCGATTCGACCGGACCGACATGGCGAGCGTGATGGTGTCGGTCCCCCTCCCGGTGAACCGGGGCGGGCGCCAGGACCAGGAGGTGGCCGAGGCCCAATCGGAGCTTGCGGCCATGCAGGCGAATCACCACGCGATGGTGAACCGGATCCGGGCCGACATCGCCGAGGGGTACGCGGACCTCGAGCGGGCCCGGGCGCAGCTCGCCCTTTTCGCCCGCTCCATCATCCCGCAGGGCAGGGCGGCCCTCGAATCCGCCACCGCCGCGTTCCAGGTCGGGCGGGCCGACTTCCTGACGCTGCTCGAAAACCAGACGACGCTCTACGACTACGAGATCGCCTACTACCGCGCCCTGACGGACTTCGCCAGCAGTCTGGCGGAGCTGGAACGCACGGTGGGCGGGGAGGTGCTGCCATGAGCTTGTGGAATCGCGTGAATGACATGTCTCTCCGGCAGCGCCGGCTGTGGATGCTGGGCCTGGGCGTGCTGCTGGCGGTCGGTGCCGCCGTGGGCATCGGGGCGATCCTGGGCGACGAGAGCGAGCCCCGGGGGCAGGCACGGCCGACAGACGGCGGCATGGCCGGGATGGACATGGGCGGAATGGCCACGGGGGGCGACGGCTCCGTGCGGCTGACCGCCGACCAGATCCGCACCTTCGGGGTCACGTTCGGCTCCGTCGAGCGCCGGCTGCTGGAGGACGAGATCCGGACCGTCGGGATCGTCAACTTCGACGAGACCCGCCTCGCGGGCGTCACGACGAAGTTCGGCGGCTACGTCGAGCGTCTCTACGTGGACTTCACCGGGAGACCCGTGCGCGCGGGCGAGCCGCTGGTGGAGATCTACTCGCCCGAGCTCGTCGCGGCCCAGGAGGAGCTGCTGCTGGCGGCCCGGCTGGAGCGCGGCCTGCGGGGCAGCTCCGTCCCCGGGGTGCCGGACGGCTACTCCGACCTCGTGTCCGCGGCGCGACAGCGGCTGCGGCTCTGGGACATCTCCCAGGCCCAGATCGACCGCGTCCTCGAAACGGGGCAGGCCCGGCGGACCCTCACGCTGTACGCGCCGGTTTCGGGCGTCGTCGTCGAGAAGAACGTGCTCGCCGGACAGGCCGTGCAGGCGGGGCAGCCGCTGTACACCATCGCCGACCTGTCGGAGGTCTGGATCGAGGCGGAGCTGAGGGAGGCGGACGCCGCGCTGGTCGAGGAAGGGGATCCGGCTGCGGTGGAGCTGTCCGCGCTCCCCGGCAGGACGATCCGCGGCCAGGTCGAGTACGTGTACCCGACGCTCCAGAGCGCGTCCCGTTCGCTGAAGGCGCGGATCGCGGTCGCGAACCCCGACGGGCGGCTCAAGCCGGGCATGTACGCGACGGTGCGGATCACCGCGCCGGCGCGGGAGGCGCTCACGGTTCCCGCATCGGCGGTCCTGAACACGGGGGAGCGCCGGCTGGTGTTCGTGGATCTCGGGCAGGGCCGGATTGCGCCCCGGGAGGTCGAGGTCGGGCGCGCCGGCGCCGGCTATGTCGAGGTCCTGGCGGGCCTCGAACCGGGGCAGCGCGTGGTCACGTCCGCGCAGTACCTCCTCCACAGCGAGTCGAACCTCGCGGAGACCATGCGGAGCATGGTGGGCATGATGGAGGGCATGGACATGTCCGGCGAGAGGATGGAGGGGATGGACGCGACGGGCGCCGACATGCGGGGGATGGACGACGAGGGGAGGGAGCCGTGAGCGTCCTCGGCCGTGTCATCGAGTGGTCCGTCCGCCACCGACTGGCGGTGCTGCTGGGCACCCTCGCGCTGTCGGCCGGCGGTTTCTGGGCCATGCTCCGGACGCCGGTGGACGCGATCCCGGACCTGTCGGACGTCCAGGTAATCGTGATGACGGAGTGGGCGGGCCAGGCGCCGCAGCTGGTCGAGGACCAGGTCACCTACCCGCTCTCCACCGAGCTGCTCAAGGTGCCGGGCACGCGCTACGTGCGCGGGATGAGCCAGTTCGGCCTGTCCGCGGTCTTCGTGGTCTTCGAGGACGATGTGGACCTCTACTGGGCGCGCTCCCGCGTGCTGGAGTACCTGAACGGGGTGCGCGAGCGGCTGCCGGAGGGCGCCACGCCGATGCTCGGGCCCGACGCCACGGGGGTGGGCTGGGTGATGCAGTACATCCTCGCCGACACCACCGGGACGCTGAACCTGGCACAGCTGCGGGGGCTCCAGGACTGGACGGTGCGGCCGGCCCTGACCGCGGTCCCGGGCGTGAGCGAGATCGCGTCGCTGGGCGGCTTCGAGAAGCAGTACCAGGTAGAGGTAGACCCGGCGAAGCTCCTGGCCTACGACATCCCGGTGGACCGGGTGATCCGTGCCGTGCGGCAGTCGAACCAGGACGTGGGCGGCCGCGTGCTCGAGATGGGAGGCAGCGAGTACGTCGTGCAGGGGGTCGGCCGGTTCGCGTCGCTCGAGGACATCCGGGCCGTGCCGGTTGGCACCGGGCCCGGCGGCGTCCCGATCACGGTTGGGGACGTGGGAACCGTCCACCTCGGGCCGGAGATCCGCCGTGGCATCGCCGACTTCGCCCGTGTGGACGAAGAGGGGGAGCTGACGCAGGGCGAGGTGGTGACGGGCTTCGTCGTCATGCGGTACGGCGAGAACCCGCTGGCCGTGATCGAGCGTGTCAAGGAGAAGATGGATGAAGTGGAGGACGCGCTGCCCGCGGGGGTCCGGTTCGTGATCGGCTACGACCGGAGCGGCCTGATCGAGCGCGCGATCCACACGCTGCGGGAGAAGCTGATCGAGGAGTCGATCATCGTGGCGCTCGTGACCGTGCTGTTCCTGCTCCATGCCCGGAGCGCCCTGGTCGCCATCGCGACGCTCCCGATCGGGATCCTCATGGCGTTCCTGGCGATGCGGGTGCTCGGCCTGAACGCGAACATCATGTCGCTGGGCGGCATCGCCATCGCCATCGGCGCGATGATCGATGCGGCGATCGTCATGGTCGAGAACCTCCACAAGCACATGGAGCGGAACGAGCGGGAGGGGCGGCCGCGGACGCACTGGGAGCTGGTGGTCGCGTCCTCGAAGGAGGTCGGTCCCTCGCTGTTCACGTCTCTGCTGATCATCACGCTGAGCTTCCTCCCCGTCTTCGCCCTCGAGGCGCAGGAAGGGCGGCTGTTCAAGCCGCTGGCCTGGACCAAGACCCTGACCATGGCCGCGGCCGCGCTGCTCTCGATCACGCTGGTGCCGGTCCTCATGGGGCTGTTCATCCGGAAAGGGGTGAAGCCGGAGTCGGCGAACCCGGTGAACCGGGCGCTGATCCGGGTCTACCGCCCCGTGATCGCCTTCGTGCTGCGACACCGCTGGCCGGTGATCGGCGCGGCGGTCCTGGTGCTGCTGGCGACGGTCGTGCCCTACCAGCGCCTCGGAAGCGAGTTCATGCCGCCGCTGAACGAGGGGAGCATCATGGACATGCCCTCGATGTTCCCCGGGATCGGCACCGGTCAGGCGAAGGTGATCCTCCAGCAGCGCGACGCGGCCATGGCGCGCGTCCCCGAGGTCGAGATGGTCCTCGGCAAGATCGGCCGGGCCGAGACCGCCACGGACATGGCCCCGATGTCGATGATCGAGTCCATCGCCATCCTGAAGCCGGAGGAGGAATGGCGCGAGGGCGTGACGTTCGACTCCATCCAGGCGGAGATGAACGCCACGGTCCGGACGCCTGGGGTCGCGAGCATGTGGTCCATGCCCATCAAGAACCGGCTGGACATGCTGGCGACCGGCATCAAGACTCCCGTGGGCATCAAGATCTTCGGACCGGACCTGGCGGTGCTCGACCGCATCGGCAGACAGATCGAGGGGATCCTGCCGGCCGTGGAAGGCACCAACTCCGTCTTCGCGGAGCGCGCGCTGGGCGGGCGCTACCTCAACATCGGCGTGGACCGCCGGGCCGCCGCGCGGTACGGCATGACCGTGGACGACGTGCAGATGGCGATGATGGCGGCGGTGGGAGGCATGTACGCCGGCAACGTCATCGAGGGGCGAGAGCGGTACAGCGTCCTGGTGCGCTATCCCCGCGAGCTGCGCGACTCGCCGGAACGCATCGCCTCCGTCCTCGTTCCCACGCCTTCCGGGGCGCAGGTGGCGCTCGGGGAGCTGGCCGAGATCCGCGTCGACCGGGGCTCGGCTCTGATCAAGAGCGAGAACGCGTACCTGAACAACATCGTGTATGTGGACGTGCGCGGCCGCGACATCGGCAGCTACGTGGGCGAGGCGAGGGATCTGCTGGAGGAGCGGCTTGAGCTGCCGGAGGGGTACCGGCTCGAATGGTCGGGTCAGTTCGAGGCCATGGAGCGCGCGAACCGGCGGCTGCGGTACGTCGTCCCCTTCACGCTGGCGATCATCTTCCTGCTCCTGTACTGGAACTTCGGGAGCGTGGCGGAGGCGGGCATCGTCATGCTGTCGCTGCCATTCGCGCTGGTCGGCGGGGTGTGGCTCATGTGGCTGCTGGGCTACAACATGAGCGTGGCCACCGCCATCGGATTCATCGCCCTCGCCGGAGTGGCCGCGGAAACGGGTGTGATCATGCTGATCTACCTGGACCACGCCTACGGCGACCGCAGGGCGGGGGGGCGGATGCAGGACCGCTCCGACGTCGACGCGGCGGTGGAGTACGGCGCGGTCGAGCGGGTGCGGCCCAAGATGATGACCGTGACCGCCATCATCGCCGGGCTGCTCCCGATCCTGTGGGGCCACGGCGCCGGCGCGGATGTCATGAAACGGATCGCGACGCCCATGGTGGGCGGCATGGTGTCGTCGACCATCCTGACGCTGGTGGTGATTCCCGCGATCTACTCGCTGTGGAAGGAGTGGGAGGTGGGACGTGAGCGGCGGGTGGAGCGGGGCTCCGAACCTGAGCCGACCCGATCCGCGGGCGAGCTGATTTCGACCGGCGCATGAGGCGCCGGACTCAACCAGGGAGGTGCAGATGTCGAAGTTGTGGATGACCGGACTGCTGGTCGCGGCAGGGGTGCTGATCGGTGGCTGCGGTGGGGAGGGGGAGCCCGCGCCTGACGCGGAAACCGGGACCGAAATGCCCGTGATAGATCACGAGGCCATGCCCGGAATGGGCATGAACGGCTCGGGAGGG
>DATLFF010000230.1:0-5793 GCA_035524915.1 Gemmatimonadota bacterium
AAGCTGATAGAGGCGGAGAACCCGGAGACGCTCGTGGCCCGGCCGCCGGTCGTCACCATCCTCGGCCACGTGGACCACGGCAAGACCTCGCTGCTGGACGTGATCCGGCGCACCAACGTCGCCAGCGGCGAAGCGGGCGGCATCACCCAGCGCATCGGCGCCTACCAGATCCAGCACAACGGCCGCCAGATTACTTTTCTCGATACCCCCGGCCACGAAGCCTTCACCGCCATGCGCGCCCGCGGCGCGATGGCCACCGACATCGCCATCCTGGTGGTGGCGGCCGACGACGGCGTCATGCCGCAGACCGGGGAGGCGATCGACCACGCCCGCGCGGCTGGCGTGCCGATGGTCGTCGCGGTCAACAAGATCGATCTGCCGGACGCGCGTCCCGACCGGGTCAAGCAGGAGTTGAGCCAGCGGAACGTGATGGTCGAGGACTACGGCGGTGAAGTGCTGTCCGCCGACGTCAGCGCCAAGACCGGCGAAGGGGTGGACGAGCTGCTCCAGAAGGTGCTGCTCCAGGCCGAGATGCTGGACCTCCGGGCGAACCCGGACCGGCCGGCGCGCGGCGTCGTGATCGAGGCGGAGCTGGACCGCGGCATGGGTCCGGTGGCCACCATCCTGGTGACGACCGGCACGCTGCGGGTGGGCGAACCCTTCATCTGCGGGCTCTACGATGGAAAGGTCCGCGCCCTGCTCGACGAGCGCGGCAACGCGGTGGAGTCCGCCGGGCCGGCGCATCCGGTGCGGGTGCTCGGCTTTTCGGGCGTCCCCGAGGCGGGCGATACGTTCTCCATCATGCCGGGCGAGAAGGAGGCCCGCGACATGGGCCAGCGCCGCCAACGGCTGCAGCGGGAGCAGGGGTTCCGGCGGTCCAAGGAGCCGACCACTCTGGAGGAGCTCTACGCCCAGGTCCAGGCGGGGGGTGTGGCGCGGCTGAACGTGATCCTGAAGGGCGACGTGGGCGGCTCGGTCGAGGCGCTCGCGGACGAGCTGCAGAAGCTCTCCACCGAGGAAGTCCAGGTGGAGGTGCTCCACCGCGGTGCGGGCGGGATCACCGAGAGCGACGTCCTGTTGGCGGCGGCCTCGGACGCCATCATCATCGGCTTCCACGTGCGGCCGGACGCGCGCGCGCGCGCGGCGGCCGAGCGGGAGGGCGTGGACATCCGGCTCTATCGCGTCATCTACGAGGCGGTGGAGGACGTGAAGAAGGCGATGGAAGGCCTGCTGACGCCGGAAGAGCGCGAAGTGGTGCTCGGCTCGGCCGAGGTGCGCGAGACGTTCAAGGTCCCGCGCGCGGGCACGATCGCCGGCTGCTTCGTGGCCGAGGGCGCGATCCCGCGCACGGCGCGGGTGCGCCTGATCCGCGACGGGGTCGAGGTATACGAGGGCACGATCGCATCGCTCAGGAGGTTCAAGGAGGACGTCCGGGAGGTGCGCGAGGGGTACGAGTGCGGGATCAATCTGGACGGGTACAACGACGTGAAGGTGGGCGACGTGATTGAAGCCTACAAGGTAGAAGAAATCCTCCGGACTCTCGCGTAGGCCGCTGAAAACGGCCCGCCTCGGGCCGATCCCTCCTCGCGGGACCCTGCGGCGTACAGTCGTACGCCTCGGGATCCCGACTCGTCGGGATCGACCCGATTCGGACCGTTTTGAGCGGCCTTCGACAGTCTCGCCCGCGGTGCAGGCCAAGGTGGGGTGGAAGGATGAGTGTACACGTGGGGGTGAGGGTTTTTGATCTGCAGATCCTGGGGGCGCAGTCGCTGAAGGAGAAGCGGTTCGTGCTGCGGTCGTTGAAGGACCGGATCGGGCAGCGGTTCAACGTCTCGGTGGCGGAGACGGGGTACCAGGACAAGTGGCAGCGGTGCGAGCTGGCGGTGGCCACGGTGGGACCGCAGCGGGCGGGGGTGGAGCGGACGCTCGACCTCGTGCGGGGGATGCTGGACGGGGAGCACACGTTGCGCGTGATCGAAATCCAGACGGACATCTTCTAGTGGCCCGCCGGACTCGACGGACCGCGCGCGTGGACGAGCTCCTGCGGGAGCGCGTGGCCGAGGTCGTGCGCGAGATCAAGGATCCCCGCGTCGGCTTCGTCACCGTGATGGACGTCCAGACCAGCCCCGACCTGCGGCACGCCCGGGTGTTCGTGAGCGTGCTCGGCGACGACGAGGACAAGGACGAGACCCTCGCGGCGCTGCGTCACGCGAGCGGCTGGGTGCAGGGGCGGGTCGCCGAGGAGGTCAGCCTCAAGTTCCTCCCGCGGTTGGACTTCGTGCTCGACCGGACGCTCGAGAAGGCGGCGCGCCTGAACGAGCTGATCGAGGAGATGCGGTCCGACGTGGGGGAGGAGAAACGCGGTGGGGACGACGACGACGCGGAGACCGGCGACGCGGAGACCGGCGAGTGACCGGGATCCTCTGCGTGGACAAGCCGCCCGGTCCCACCAGCCACGACGTGGTCGCCCGCGCGCGGCGTGCCCTGGGCACCCGCCGGGTCGGCCACTTCGGCACCCTCGACCCATTCGCCAGCGGCCTCGTCGTCTGCGGCGTGGGCCCGGCCACGCGCCTGGCGTCGTTCGCCGCTTCTCACCCCAAGACCTACCTCGCCACCGTGCGACTCGGCTGGACCAGCGACACCGACGATTCCGAGGGCGACCTCGCCCCCACCGGGGCCGTGGCCCCTTCGCTCGCCGACGTCGAGGCCGCGCGCGACCGCTGGATCGGGGCGGTCGACCAGATCCCGCCCGCCTACTCCGCCAAGCACGTGGAGGGGCGGCGGGCCTACGCCCTGGCGCGCGCCGGCGAGACGGTCGAGCTGGCGCCGGCCCCCGTCCGGATCGATCGGATCGACGTCCTGCGGTACGCGTGGCCGGACCTGGAGCTCGAGGTCGAATGCGGGCCCGGCACCTACATCCGGGCGCTCGCGCGCGACCTCGGGAGCGGGCTCGGCACGGGCGGCTACTGTGCCGCGCTCCGGCGCACCCGCTCCGGCCCCTTCGCGGTCGAGGACGCCCTGGCCTGGGACGACCTCGACGATCCCGGTCGGGCTCAGAGCGCCCTCGCACCGGCCGAGTCGGCAGTGGCGGAGCTCCCCGTGGCGGAGCTCGACGAGCCGGCCCGGGCGGCGGTGGTGGCCGGGCGGGCGCTGCCGGCGCCGCCGGAGCTCCCCGCCGACGCCCGCTGGGTGCGGCTTCGCGGTCCCGGCGGCTTCGTCGGGCTGGCGGAGCGGGTGGATGCGCCGGACGGCGGGCGGATCCAGCCGCGCCGGATCCTCTACCCCGGAGGGGAGGCCGCGGAGCCCTCGTGACCGGCCGCGCCGACCTGCCCGGAGACCGGCGGACGATCGTCACGGTGGGCACCTTCGACGGCGTCCACCGGGGGCACCAGGCCGTCCTGGCGGAAATCGTCCGCCGGGCGCGCGGGACCGGCCGCGCCAGCGTGCTGGTCACCTTCGAGCCCCATCCACTCACCGTGGTGGCCCCCGAGCGCGCCCCGTGCCTCCTCACCTCGCCGGCCGAGAAGCGCCTCCTGTGGCCGCTCTTCGAGCTGGACTACGTGCAGGTCCTCCCCTTCACTCCGAAGCTCCGGGAGACCTCGCCCGAGACCTTCGTGCGGGAGATCCTGGTGGAGCGGCTGAGGGTGGGCGAGCTCGTGATCGGCTACGACCACGGCTTCGGAAAGAACCGCGCCGGCGACGTGGGGGTGCTGCGGCGACTGGGGGAAATCGAGGGGTTCGCGGTGGACGTCGTGGGGCCGGTGACGGGGTCGGGCGGGGAGGCGATCTCCTCGAGCGTCGCGCGCCGGGCGGTGGCGGCGGGCGATTTCGACGCCGTCGCCGAGGCCCTGGGCCGGCCGTACAGCGTTCTGGGCCGGGTGGAGCCCGGGGCCGGCCGCGGGCGCGGGCTCGGCTTCCCGACGGCGAACCTGCGGCTCGACCACCCCGACAAATGCCTGCCGCCGGACGGAGTGTACGCGGTGCGGATGGAGCTGGATGGGGAGGCCCTCCCGGGCGCGGCCCACCTGGGGCCCGTCCCCACCTTCGACGATCCCCGGCGGCGGCTCGAGGTCCACCTCCTCGACTGGGACGGGGGCGCCCTCTACGGGGCCCGGCCGGCGGTGGAGTTCGTGGAGCGGCTCCGTCCGATCGAGCGCTACCCGGACGCGCCCGCCCTGGTGCGGCAGATGGAGCGCGACGCCCGGGCGGCCCACGAGGCACTGGCGCGCGCGCCCAGGTGGTCCGACCCGGCGCTCCGGCGTATCTTATAAGACTCGGAACCCGATTTTCTGATTCGCTTGGAACCGAAAAGAGACCGATACCGATGAGCCTGAGTCCCGCAGTCAAGCGCGAGATCGTCGACCAGTTCCGCGTGAACGAGGCGGACACCGGGTCCGCCCGGGTCCAGATCGCGCTCCTCACGCGTCGCATCAACGAGCTCACCGAGCATTTCCGGGCGCACCCCAAGGACCACCACAGCCGGCGCGGCCTGCTGAAGATGGTCGGGCGGCGCCGCCGGCTCCTCGATTACATCAAGCGCACCGATGTCGAGGCCTATCGCCGGATCCTGGAGGAGCTGGCCCTCCGGAAGTGAGCGATCCTCCGCCTCGCGAGGCGGAGTACGTCGAAGACAACCCGAGCCGGCTCCGGGACGAGTTCCGGGAACGCGGCCTTCGGCGTGAGATGCACGCGGCGCGCGTATCGATTCCCCGCGCCCCACGCGTATCTTGCGCGCGGATCCCGCCGCCCCGTCCTCCCCCGACATGGCCGGAACACACCGGAACGCGGGCGTTCCATCAGCGGACCGACCCGCCCGAACAGGGAGGCGCGATCCATGATCACACGAAAGACGATTCAGGTCGGCGGAGAGGAGATGGTGATCGAGACGGGGAAGCTGGCCCGTCTGGCCAACGGCTCCGTGACCGTCAAATACGGCGAGACCATCGTACTGTGCACCGCCACGGCCAGTCCCAAGGCCGACTACACCAAGGGCTGGTTTCCGCTCTTCGTGGAGTACCGCGAGAAGATGTATTCGGCGGGGAAGATCCCCGGCGGGTTCTTCAAGCGTGAGGGTCGGCCGGGCGAGAAGGAAGTGCTCTCCGCCCGCCTGATCGACCGCCCCTGCCGCCCCATGTTCCCCGACGGCTTCATGCACGAGACCCAGCTGGTTTGCGACGTGCTGTCGTACGACGCCACCTACGACCCCGACGTGTTGGGCATCGTCGGCTGCAGCGCCGCCGTGTCGATCAGCGGGATCCCGTTCGAGACCCCGGTGGCCGGGGTCCGGGTGGCGCGAGTGGACGGATCGTATGTGATCAACCCCTCGTTCGAGCAGCTCGACGAGAGCGACCTCGACGTCGTCGTGGCCGGGACGGCCGATTCGGTCGTCATGGTCGAAGGCTCGGGGGACGAGGTCTCGGAGGAGGCGCTCCTGGGGGCGATGGACGCCGCCCAGGAGGCGATCGCCACGATCTGCGCCGCGATCGCCGAGCTCAAGGCGGAAGTCGGCAAGGAGCCGATGAAGTGGTCGGGCCCGGAGAAGGACGAGGCGCTCGAGAGCCGCGTCCGCGAGCTGTCCGAGCCGGACGTCCGCACGGCGATGGCGATCGGCGACAAGGAGGAGCGCAACCGCGCCCTCGACGAGATGCGGGACCGTGTGACCGCGGCCCTCGAGACGGAGCTGGGCGACGGGTTCGCCGCCAAGTCCGCGCTCGTCAAGAACACGCTCAAGTCGGTGGAGAAGTCGGTCATGCGGAACCGGATCCTGGACGCGGGCGTGCGCGCCGACGGCCG
>DATLFF010000231.1:0-18914 GCA_035524915.1 Gemmatimonadota bacterium
TCTGGATCTCGGCCACTACGAGCGGTTCATCGACCGCTCGCTCTCCCAGGCCAACAACGTCACGACCGGCCGGATCTACTCCAACGTGATCGCCAAGGAGCGGCGCGGCGACTACCTGGGGGCCACCGTCCAGGTCATCCCCCACATCACGGACGAGATCCAGCGCGCGATCACCAGGCTGGCGGAGGAGGAGCCCGACCTCGACGTGGTGATCACCGAGATCGGGGGCACGGTCGGCGACATCGAGTCGCTGCCGTTCCTGGAGGCGATCCGCCAGTTCCGTCAGGAGCGCGGGCCGCACAACGTCTGCTTCATCCACGTCACGCTCGTGCCGTTCATCAAGGCCGCCGAGGAGCTCAAGACCAAGCCGACCCAGCATTCCGTGCGCGAGCTGCGGGCCATCGGCATCCAGCCCGACCTCCTGCTGGCACGCACCGAATACCCGCTGACCGACGACCTGCGGCGGAAGATCGCCCTCTTCTGCAACCTCTCGGTCGAGGCGGTCATCCCGGCGCGCGACGTCTCGTCGATCTATCAGGTCCCGCTGGCGCTGCACGAGCACGGTCTCGACCGGCTGGTGGTCGAGCACCTGGGGCTCGAGACTCCCGAGCCGGATCTGCAGGATTGGCGGCACATGGTGAACCGGATCTACCACGCCAGCGGGCGCGTGACGGTGGCGATCTGCGGCAAGTACGTGGACCTGCGGGACTCCTACAAGTCGATCGAGGAGGCGCTGATCCACGGCGGGATCGAGAACGACGTGGAGGTCGAGATCCGCTGGGTGAACGCCGAGAGCGTGACGCGCGATAACGCGGCCGCCCGGCTGGCCGGCGTCGACGCCGTGCTCGTCCCGCCCGGATTCGGCGAGCGCGGCATCGAGGGAATGGTCGAGGCGATCCGCTACGTCCGCGAGGCCGGGATCCCGTTCTTCGGCATCTGCCTCGGCATGCAGTGCGCGACGATCGAGTTCGCCCGGAACGTCAGCGGCATCGAGGACGCGACCTCCTCCGAGTTCGATCCCGAGGCCGAGCACCCCGTGATCGCGCTCATGCCGGACCAGCGGGACGTCCGCGACAAGGGGGGCACCATGCGGCTGGGGGCGTGGCCGTGCGTGCTGGCCCCGGAAACCCTGGCGCGCCGGATCTACGGCGAGGGCGAGATCAGCGAGCGTCACCGCCACCGCTACGAGGTCAACAACGCGTACCGCGACCAGCTGACGGAGGATGGGCTCGTGTTGTCGGGGACGAGTCCGGACGGCCGACTGGTGGAGATCGTCGAGCTGCCGGACCACCCGTGGTTCGTCGCCTGCCAGTTCCACCCGGACATCCAGAGTCGGCCGCTCCGGACCCACCCGCTGTTCCGCGATTTCGTCCGGGCGGCGGCCGAGCACCGCTCGCGACGGGAGGCCGAGTCCGGCCCGCGCCGCGACCCCGCCCCCGTCGAAGAGGAAGAAGTGGTGACTTGATCGCCGGCCGGCGATCGACTCTCCACCCGGTTCCCTGCGGTCGTCACTTGCTGGGGACCGGCGCGCTGTTCGTCGTGGCGGGGCCCGATGTGCTGGAGAGCCGCGAGCTCGCGCTGGAGACCGCGCTGGCGCTGCGCGAGGCCGCCGTCCGGCTGCGCGTGTCGCTGGTGTACAAGTCCTCCTACCTGAAGGCGAACCGCACCTCGTCCGGCGCGTACGCCGGTCCCGGCCTCTCCGCCGGTCTCGACATCCTGGCCGAGGTGAAGACCAGGACGGGTCTGCCCATTCTCACCGATGTGCACTCGATCGAGGAGGTCCGTCCGGCCGCGGAGGTGGCGGACGTGCTCCAGATCCCCGCCTTTCTGTCGCGCCAGACGTTGCTGATCCGGGCGGCCGCCGAGACGGGCCGCGCGGTGAACCTGAAGAAGGGCCAGTTCCTCGCTCCCGGCGACATGGAGCACGCGATCGGGAAGGTGACGGAGACGGGAAACCAGAAGGTGCTCGTCACCGAGCGCGGCACCACGTTCGGCTACCACAACCTGGTGGTCGACATGCGTTCGCTGGGGCGGATGCGGGCGTTCGGGCGGCCGGTCGTGTTCGACGCCACCCACTCGGTCCAGCTCCCGTCGGCCGCCAGCGGCGAGTCGGGCGGGGAGCGGGAGTTCGTGGGTCTGCTGGCGCGGGCGGCGGTCGCCGCGGGAGTGGACGGCGTGTTCCTCGAGACCCATCCGGACCCGCCGCGGGCTCTCTGCGACGCCGCCAGTCAGTGGCCGCTGGCGGAGTTCGAGCCGCTGCTGCGCACGCTGCTCGCGATCCACGCGGTGCCCTCGGAGGTCGGCGATGGATGAGGCGGCGCTGGGCCGGATCCGTGGCATCGCGCTCGACGTGGACGGGGTCCTGACGGACGGGACCGTGTGGATGGACGGCGCGGGGCGGGAGCTCAAGCGCTTCTCGATCCTGGACGGGACGGCGCTCCACTGGTGTCGTCTCCTGGGGTTCGAGATCGCGCTGGTGAGCGGCCGCGAATCGGCGGCCACCACCGCGCGGGCGCGGGAACTCGGCATCGAGGCGGTGTATCAGGGGGTTCGCGACAAGGCCGGCCGGATCGAGACGTGGGCGGCCGAGAGAGGGCTCGGTCTCGACGAGGTCCTGTACATGGGCGACGACCACATCGACCTGCCGGCGTTCGATCGGGTGGGCGTGAGCGTGGCGCCGGCCAACGCGGACGACGAAGTGAAGGACCGCGCGGACCACGTGACGCGGCGAGCGGGCGGCGATGGCGCCGTGCGCGAAGCCGTGCGCTGGCTGCTGGCGTCCACCGGCCGTCTGGAGGAGGCGACCGCGCTCTATCGCGCGCGGCTCGCCCCGCGCGAATGAGCGGCCGGAAAGCCGCGGAATGGCTCGCACGCGCCCGCCAGACGCTGAGCGTCGAAGCGGCCGCCATCGGCGCCCTCGAGACGCGGATCGGGCCCGCATTCGTGGAGGCGCTCGACTATCTCTACGGCTGCCGCGGTCGGGCGATCGTCACCGGCATGGGGAAGAGTGGCCTGATCGCGCGGAAGATCGCGGCCACCCTCACCTCGACCGGAACGCCCAGCGTCTACCTGCATCCCGCCGAGGGGATGCACGGCGACGCGGGGATGGCGATGAGGGGAGACGTGGTGCTGGCGTTGTCCAAGAGCGGGGAAACGCGCGAGGTGCTCGAGTTGCTGTCGGTCTTCAAGCGGTTCGACCACCCGGTGATCGCGCTGGTCGGCGAGCTGGACTCGACGCTGGCCCGCCATGCCGACGTGGCGCTGGACTGCTCGGTGGATCAGGAGGCCTGTCCGCACGACCTGACCCCCACGGCCTCGACCACGGCCATGCTGGCGATGGGCGACGCCCTCGCCATGGCGCTCCTTACGCGGCGGGACTTCCGGCCCGAGGAGTTCGCGGTGTTCCACCCCGGCGGAGCGCTGGGCAGGCGGCTCCTCCTGACGGTGGCGGACGTGATGGTGACCGGGGAGGAGTGTCCGTCCGTCGCGGCGACGGCCACGATGCGCGAGGCGGTTCTCGAAATGGCCCGGAAGCGGGGCACGGTGCCGGTGATCGAGGAGGATCGAGTGGTGGGGGTCGTCACCAACGGGGACCTCATGCGTCTCATGGAGCGGACCGAGCGGGTGTTCGGGACCCCGGTGCGGGAGGTCATGACCGCCGATCCGAAGCTGATTCGGCCTGACGTCCTCGCCGCCGTGGCCGTCAACCAGATGGAGAACCACGGCATCATGGCCATGCCGGTGGTCGACGAGGACCGGCGTCTGCTGGGCATCGTCCATCTCCACGACTGCATGCGCGCCGGGGTCGTGTGAGAGCCCCGTTCGTCCTGGCCGCCGGGATCGCGCTCGCGACGGGCGCGTGCGATCGCGACGCCCCGCCCGGGGGGACGGCCGAGCTCCCGGTGGGCCGGGAAGATCTGCCGGCCCCCGACCAGGTGGTGGAGGACGGGGAGCACATCATCACGGTGGCGGGAGTGAAGCAGGCCGTCCTCAAGGCCGAGCAGCTCTACTTCTACAACGAGTCGGGGAAGGTGATCGGCGACACCATCCAGGTCGACTTCTTCGATGACGGGGGCGCGTTCGTCTCCATGTTGACGGCCCGGACCGGCGAGATCGACCAGCAGACCCAGGACATGGTGGCACGCGGAGATGTCTTCGTTCGCGGGACCGACGCCACGATCCGGACCGAAGAGCTGTATTTCGACCCCGCCGGGGACCGCATCTACAGCGAGACGGATACCGAGATCGTCCAGCAGGGGAACCGGATCCGGGGACGCGGCGTGGAGTCGGACCCGGGGCTCAAGCGGATCCGGATCACGGGCGGCTCGGCGGTTCTGCGCTCGGAGCCCGAGCTCGGGCGGGAGCGGCCCGACACCACGGCGGCCCGGCGGGACCCGCCTCCGGCCGAGAGCCCGGCGACGCCGGGAGACCCGGCGGAGGAGGAGGGGACGATCGACGGCCCGGCGCCCCCGGAGTCCGGGGGAGATGAGGAGTCGTAAGCCCGGCGTCTTCCTGGTGCTCGCGAGCGCGCTCCTGGGCACGGCCGCAGCGGCCGGAGCCCAGGAGGAGGCCCCGCTCGTGATCGAGCACGCCGACGAGATCGAGCGCGTGATGGAAGCGGATTCGCTGTCGTACAACTTGACGGGCAATGTCCGGGCCCGCCGGGGAGACCTCCACATGCGCAGCCAGCGGGCGGTCATTCAGCGGACCTCGGGCGTGGCCGACTTCACCCGCGCCGTCCGGTTCTGGGACGCGACCACCGAGATCTTCGCCGACCGGGTGGTCTACCATGAGGCCACCGACGTGGCGATCGCCACCGGGTCGGTCCAGGTGGTCGACCGCCAGACCGGGTCGAACGTGGCGGCCGACACCGTCCGCTACGACCGGCGTCTGGGCCTGGTCACCGCCTGGCCGCGGCCGCACGGCTACGTCCTGTCGCGGGACACCACCGATCAGCAGGATCCGTTCCACGTCTACGCCGACACGATGCGCTTCGTCAGCGATTCGACGCATTCCGAGTTCGTCGGTGTCGGCGAGGTGCTGATCGAGCGGACCGATCTCACCGCGATCGGCGACAGCCTCCACTACGACGACCGGACCGGCCGCGTGGCGATCCGGCGGGAGCCCCAGATCGAGACCGCGGAGACTTTCCTGACCGCCGAGACGATCGACGTCGGATTCGCCGACGACGAGATCGAGTCGCTGATCGCCGTCGGGACGGCGCGGGCGGTGCAGAAGACGGACTCGATCCCGCGGGCCGTGCCGCCTGCCTTCGGGGACCTGTCGGACACGTCCTGGATGGAGGGGGACTCGATCCACATCGCCTTCGTCGACCAGGCGATGGAATGGTTGGTGGCGGAGGGGAACGCCCGGAGCTTCACCTACGCCCGCGAATCCCCCCGGGGGCCGGTCGAGACGTGGAGCGTCAACTACCTTATGGGGAGCATGATCCGGCTGGAGTTCCGGGGCGCTACTCTGGATGTGGTGACGGCCCGCGATCAGCGCGGGGTCTATCGACAGGAGGAGGTCCGGGTGGGCGGTCCCGAGCGAAGGCCCAGCGAGCCGATCCCCTGGCCCGCCGGCCTGGCTGCCGGGGACCGGCGGGCGGCACCGGACCGGACGCGCGGGAGGCGCGCATGACCGACACCCCGATCGTCGACGAGAGCCGGGCCGCCGGCGGGACCGTGGCCGGGGTCGAGCCCGGGCTCGACCGCGAGGGCCGCACGGAATCCGTGCTCCGGGCGTCCAACCTGGTCAAGCGGTACGGCAAGCGGCGCGTGGTGGACGACGTCTCGCTGGAGGTCCATCCGGGAGAGGTGGTGGGGCTCCTCGGCCCCAACGGGGCCGGCAAGACGACCACCTTCTACATGATCGTGGGCCTGATCCGCCACAGCCGCGGCCGGATCGTGCTGGACGGCCAGGAGATCACGCACAAGGCGATGTACAAGCGCGCCCGCATGGGGATCGGCTATCTGTCCCAGGAGCCCTCGGTGTTCCGCAAGCTGACGGTGGAGCAGAACATCCGGGCCATCCTCGAGACCTGCGACCTCTCCCGGAAGGAGCGGCGCGAGCGGCTGGAGCACCTGCTCGACGAGCTCGGCCTCCGGCGGGTGCGGGGAACCAAGGCGTACGCGCTCTCGGGCGGCGAGCGGAGGCGGCTGGAGATCACGCGCGCTCTCGTCACGGAGCCGCGCTACATGCTCCTCGACGAGCCGTTCGCCGGGGTCGACCCCATCGCCGTGGACGACCTGCAGGGGATCGTCTCGAGTCTCCGTGACCGGGGGCTCGGGATCCTCATGACCGACCACAACGTCCGCGAAACGCTCGAGATCACCGATCGCGCCTACCTCCTCTACGACGGCCGCATCCTGAAGTCGGGCGACGCCGAGGCCCTGATCAACGATCCCGAGGCGCGGCGGCTCTACCTCGGCGAGGACTTCCGACTCTAGTCCGCGTCGCCCCCCGGCTCCCCCGCCGGTTGAAATCAGACTTTCGGACGGGTAGACTGAAATAGCTGGCACGCTTCGTGCGTCCAAATGGTGCCGGCAGGGTTCCGAAGCCCGTACTCCACCCTCGAGCCCCCGGATCGGCCATGGCTTTGCGTCAACAGCTCAACATCGCGCAGAAGCAGGAGCTCCGGATGAATCCACGCCTGTACCAGGCGATGGATCTCCTGTACCTGCCGCTGATGGAGCTGGAACAGCACCTGAAGCTGGAGCTCACGGCCAACCCCTTCCTCGAGATCCAGGAGATGGAGGAGGAATACGCCGAACAGGAGGAAGTCGAAGAAAAGGTCGAGGAGAAGGAGGACGAGATCGACTGGGAGGAGATCCTGCTCGACGGCTTCGACTCCGGATACCGTACGGCGTCGACCCGGGAGAGCCCCGGCGAGGAGTTCGAGCGGGTGGCCGAGACCACTCTGGACCTCTGGGACAACCTCCTCGAGCAGCTCTACCAGGACCCCGTCTTCGACGACCTCGATCTGCGCCGGATCGGCGAGGAAATCATCGGGAACATCGACGAAGACGGCTACCTGACCTGCGGCGTCGAGGAGATCGCGGAGAGCTGTTCGGCCACGCCGGGGGAGGTCGGGGCCGTGCTGGAGCGGGTCCAGCGCTTCGAGCCGCCCGGCGTGGGCGCGCGCGACCTGCGGGAGTGCCTGCTCCTGCAGATCGCCGATCGGATCGGCCGCGACAGTCTCGCCTTCCGTATCGTCGAGGAACACTTCGACGCGCTCTCCACCCACAAATACCACGATGTCGCCCGCGCGATGGGAATCTCCGCCTACGAGGTCCAGGAGGCGGCCGATCAGGTCGGCCAGATGGACCCGAAGCCGGGCCTGAAGTACGCCGAGCTGCCGACGAGGTACGTGACCCCCGACATCCTGGTCGACCGGGTGGACGGCGAGTGGGTGGTCCACCTCAACGACGGCGACCTGCCGCGGCTGCGGATCAGCCGCACGTACGAGGCGCTGGCCCGCAACGGCGAGTTCAAGGGCCAGGCCAAGGAGTTCGCTCAGAACAAGCTCAACGGCGCCAACTGGATCATCCAGGCGATCGAGCAGCGGCGCCAGACGATGCTGAAGACGATGCACGTGATCCTCGACCGCCAGCGCGAGTTCTTCGAGCAGGGGATCCAGCATCTCCGCCCGCTCACGTTGAAGGAGGTCGCGGACGAGATCGGGATGCACGAGTCCACGATCAGCCGGGTCACCAACGAGAAGTGGGCCCAGACGCCACGCGGCGTGTTCCGGCTCAAGTTCTTCTTCTCGAGCGGCCTCTCGACCGAGGACGGCGAGGACGTCTCGGCCCGGGGCGTGAAGGCGCGCATCCGCGAGATGGTGGACGCCGAGGATCACAAGAAGCCGCTCACGGACCAGCAGATCGTGGAGGCGCTGAAGTCCGAAGGGGTGAACATCGCCCGGCGGACCGTCCAGAAGTACCGGGATCAGCTCGGGATCCTCTCCAGCCGGTATCGTAAGCGGGTCTGAATCGTTTGCGGCAGGTCGCGGGTCGAGGGGGCCCGACCGGGCAAGCTCCCAGCAGACCAGCCATGGGCGCCCCCCTGTCGGAATCCTGACGGGAACTTTCATGGCGGGCGTGTCATATTGGGCGGCGTGAGGATCTTGTTTGCCGCCAGGCCGCTCGGCTCGCCTCGGAGATGACTTCCACGCCGCCGGAAGGAGCCACTCCCATGGAAACGACGCTGAGCGTTCGGCACGCCGACGTGCCGGACGCGCTCCGGCAGTACGCCCGCGACCAGGTCAACGGACTGTCCCGTTTCTTCAGCCGCCTCGTCGAGGCGGATATCATCCTCGATCAGGAAGGACATCGGCACATCGCCGAGGTGCGGCTGCGCACCTCCAGCGACACGCATTTCGCTCGCAGCGAGAACGGGGACATGAGAGCCGCCATCGACGCGACGATCGACAAGATGGGGCGCCAGCTGCGGGATCACAAAGGGAGGTTGAACAATCACCCGATGCCGCACGAGGAGCGGGAGCGGCTCTTCGGCGGGGCCGCTTCCCTGGAGGAGCCTCCGGCCCCGGACGCTTCGAGGGCTCCCGACCGGTGGCCGCGGATCACGGTATCGGAGGCGACGGCCCGGCTCGAAATTTCCGGGGACGACGTGATCGTGTTCGTGGACGCGGTCGACGGCGTGGTCCGGATCGGCCGCCGCTCGGAAGGGGGGGCCGTCCGAGTGGAGGAGGCCGAGTCCTTCGAGCTCGAAGGGGAGTGAGCGACGCCCGATGGGCGCGCTGACGATCACCGAGTTCCTGGCGCGGAAGGCGGACGCGCTCGGCCTCACCCTCCTGACCGCCGAGTCGACGGCCGGACGCCGCATCACCACCGACGAGGTGATGAGCCCGGGGCTGGTGCTGGCGGGCTTCGACGAACGCTTCAACCACGAACGCGCCCAGGTGCTCGGAGAGACCGAGATCCGCTACCTGGGGTCGCTCGACCCGGACGCACGCCAGGGCGCCATCGAGCGCTTCCTCAGCTACGATATCCCCGTCGTCTTCATCACCAAGGGACTCGCGCCCCCGCCCGGGCTGGTCGAACGGGCGGACGAGCGCGGGATCCCGGTGGTCGCGACGAGTCTGAAGACGGGCCGCTTCTACAACGCCATCCAGTCGTTCCTGGAGACCCGCTTCGCGCCGTCGACTTACGCGCACGGCTCGCTCGCCGACGTGTACGGCGTGGGCCTCATGTTCGTGGGCCGTAGCGGCATCGGAAAGTCGGAGTGCGTCCTGGACCTCGTCGAGCGGGGTCATCGGCTGGTGGCCGACGACCAGGTCCACATCGTGCGGCGCGCCGGGGGCGTGCTGATCGGACGGAGCCACGAGGTGCTGGGCTTCCACATGGAGATCCGCGGGGTGGGAATCATCGACGTCCGGGGGCTCTTCGGGATCCGCTCGGTGCGAATCCAGAAGCGGATCGAGGTGGTGGTCCGGCTGGAGGACTGGGAGGAGACGGTCGACGTCGAGCGCGTCGGGCTGGAGGACGAGACCACAGAGATCCTGGACGTCCCGATCCCGATGGTGCGCGTGCCGCTGAACCCCGGCAAGAACATCACCGTCATCGCCGAAGTGGTGGCGATGAACCACCTGCACAGGTTCGCCGGCCATCATACCGCGGAGCGGTTCAACGAGCGGTTGATCGACCGCATGCGGACGCGGGCCGAGACGGAAGCCTACCTCGAAGAGGACTACGAGTGACCGAGCGCTGCGCCGTGGTGGTGGCGCACGGCGAGATGGCGGAGGGGCTCGTGTCGGCGCTGGCGCGCGTGGCCGGCCCGCAGGAGAACGTCTGGGCCATCGCTTCCGACGTCGAAGGCGGGCTGGCCCAGGCGATCGAGGGCCTGCTGGCCGAGCGGGCGGCGGGATGCGAGGCCGTGCTGTTCAGCGACGTGGACGGCGGCTCCTGCGGCCAGGCTTGTCGGCGGCTCCTGGCCCGGGGGGTCGTGCGCGCCGTGTTCCATGGCGTGAACCTGCCGATGCTCTTCGAGTTCGTCTTCCTGCAGGACCGTCCGTTCGACGAGATGGTGGACGAGATCGTATCGAAGAGCCGCCGCTCGATCGGGGTGCACCAGTGAGCGTAGTGCTCTTCCGTGTCGACGAGCGTCTGATCCACGGCCAGGTCGTGGTCGGGTGGGGCCGCCCGCTGAGCGTCCGCCGGATCGTGGTCGTGGCCGACGGGCTGGCGGAGGAGACGCTGGAGCAGGAAATCTACCGGACGGGACTGCCCGAGACGATGCGCGCCACGTTCTGGAGCGTGGCCGAGGCGGTCGAGCGGGTCCCGGCGCTGATCTCCGACGATGTGCCGACGATCGTCCTCAGCGAGGATCTGTCCACCATGTGGCGGATGGCTGTGGAGGGCGTGCCGATCGCGGAGGTCAACGTGGGGGGCCTGCACGCCGCGGAGGGACGCCGCCGCGTGCTGCCCTACGTCTGCCTGGGGCCGGAGGAGGAAGAGCGGATCCGCAGCCTCGAGGCGGCGGGAGTCCGCGTGACCGCCCGGGACGTGCCGGCCTCGGCCCCGGTCCGACTGGCCGGCCGCGCGTGACCGGCACCGAGCTCGCCCTCCTGGCGCTGTTGGGAGTGGCGATCTACCTGGACGAGTGGCCGGCCTTCCAGACCATGCTCTCGCGCCCCATCGTGGTCGGGCCACTGACCGGGCTCGCACTGGGGACCCCGGCGGAGGGGGTCCTGTGGGGGGGCGTGTTCGAGGCGATCCACCTGGGGTTCCTGCCGGTCGGCGCGGCGCGGGTGCCCAGCGCGGGTCTGGCGGCGCTGTCGGGGACGGCGGCCGCGGTCCTGGCCGGCTCGGCGGGACCCGTGCCGGCCGCCCTCGCGGTGGCGGTGGGCATCGCGGGGGGAGAGATCGGCAGGGGGGTCGACCACCTTCAGCGGCGCTGGAACGGGCGGACGGCCGAGCGGGTGCGCCGCCGGGTGGCCGAAGGGGACCCGGGAGCGGTCGGACGCGGAGTGGCGGCGGCCCTGGCGCGAGCGGCGCTGCTCGGAGTGGCCCGGACGGCCGCCGCGCTGGCCGTGGCCCTGGCCGCGGTATGGGTCTTCGACGCCGGCCCGTGGTCGGGCCCGCTCCAGGGGAGCGTCCTGCGGCAGGCGGCGGTCGCGGCCGCCGCCGTGGCGGGGGCGCGCCTCTTCGTCGTCGGCGGCGCGCGGCGGACGGCCTGGGGGATGGGAGTCGGCGCTGGCGTCGCGCTCGCCTGGTTGGGGACGGCGTGACGGGCGCCAGCCACCGCCCGACGCCGGGGGACCGGCGGCGAATCGCCTGGCGCTCGGGCCTGCTGCAGAGCGTCTGGAACTACGAGACCCTCCAGGCGGTGGGTTTCGCCTGGGCGCTCCTGCCGGGGCTCGACCGGCTCTATCCGGACCGCGAGGCGCGCTCGCGCCGACTCGCCGCCCACCTCGAGATCTTCAACAGCAACCCGTACCTGGCGTCCCTCGGACTCGGAGTGGCGCTGCGCCTGGAGGCGGAGGTGGCGCGGGGGGCGGCCGGCGCGGAGCGCCGGCTCGAGCGGCTGCTCCGGGCGCTCCGGGGCACCCTCGGGGCGCTCGGCGATCAGCTCTTCTGGGCCGGCTGGCGGCCGGCCCTCGGTCTGGCGGCCGTCGTGGCCGTTCTCGGCACGGGCAGTCCGTGGGTGGCGGCGGTGTATCTGCTCGCCTACAACACCCTCGCGCAGACGGTGCGGGCGCGCGGGGTCGACGCTGGCTACGCCAGCGGCGCCGGCATCGCGCGGGTGCTTCAAGACCCGTTCTGGCGGCGGGCCACGGAGGCGTGCCGGACGGCGGGCGCTTTCGCCGCGGGAGCCGCCCTCGGGGCGGGCGCGACGTGGGCGCTCGCTGGCGGGGTTCGCGGGGCAGGAGTATTTTCGCTTTCGCTCGTCCTGCTCTGGCTGGCAGGTGCGCGTGCCGGGTCGAGGGGGGGACGGGTGTTGTCCCCGCCTCTGGCCTTCCTCCTGATCCTCGCCCTGCTCAGCGCCATCGTCCATTTCACGGACGGAGCCTCCGGATGACGTCCTCCCACTGCGCCGACGTGAGGATCACGAATCGTCTGGGGATGCACGCGCGCCCGGCCGCCCAGTTCGTCCGACGCTCCGCCCTCTTCGGCTGCGAAGTGTACGTGGCCCGCGACGGGGTCGAAGTCAACGGCAAGAGCATCATGGGCGTCATGATGCTGGCCGCCGAGCGGGGCGCCACGATCCGGATCCGCGCCGAGGGCGACGACGCCGCGGAGGCCGTCCGGACACTGGTGGAGCTGGTCGAGCGGGGCTTCGACGAGGACGACGAGGGACGTCCGACGCACGTGGCGGCGGAGGACGCCCGGTGAGCGAGCAGATCATTCACCACGGCCAGGGAGTGTCCGAAGGCGTCGCTTTCGGACCGGCGTACCTGATCTCGCAGGACTCGCTGAGGGTTCCCCACCGGTTCGTGAAGCCCGATCAAGTCGAAGACGAGATCGCCAGACTGGAGGCGGCTCTCGTGAAGGCCCGCGGCGACATCGGGCGGGTGCGGAAGGCACTGGTGGATGCCGACAAGGCGGGCGAGGCCGCGATCTTCGACGCCCACCTCCTGATCCTGGAGGACAACGACCTGACCGAGTCCGTCCGGGCCCTGATCCGCGAGGAGAAGGTGAACGCGGAATTCGCCTTCCGGACCCGGATGATCGACGCGATCGCGAAGCTCGAGCGCAGCGAAAGCGACTACCTGAGGGAGCGGGTGCGTGACCTGCGGGACGTCGAGCACCGCGTGATCCGCTCGCTCCTCGGGGAGCGGGAGCCGGCCGTCGGCGACCTGATGCAGAACGCGATCCTGGTGGCCCACGACCTGCCGGCGAGCCTGACCGCGGCGCTGGACCGGGACCGTATCCTCGGCATCGCCACGGAGCTGGGCGGCCCCAACAGCCACACCTCGATCCTCGCCCGAGCGCTGGAGATCCCCACCGTCATCGACCTGGGTCCGGTGCTCCACCGCCTGACCCACGGTGAGCTCGTTCTGCTGGACGGGCGCGAGGGCATCCTCGTCCAGAATCCGTCCGAGGAGACGATCACGGAGTACGAGCGGATCCGCGCCAAGATCGAGAGGAAGCGCGCGGAGTGGGTGAGCCTGGCCGACGAGCCGGGGGTGACGTCTGACGGCGTGGACCTCACGTTCCTGGCCAACATCGACTTCCCGCGGGAGGTGGAGGTCGCGCTCACGTTCGGCTGCGAGGGGGTCGGGCTCTATCGCACGGAATATCTGTTTCTCCAGAGCGGCAGCGAGGCGACGGAGGAGGAGCAGTACGAGGTGTACGCCGGCGTGGTCCGCCGGATGGCGGGCCGCCCCGTGACCATCCGGACGGTGGACCTCGGCGGCGACAAGCTCCTGGAGGGGATGGAGGTGGAGGACAATCCGTTCCTCGGCTGGCGGGCGATCCGCTACAGCCTGGACCGCCCGGAGGTGTTCCAGGCCCAGCTGCGGGCGATTCTGCGGGCCGGCGCGCTCGGCCCGGTGGAGATCATGTTCCCCATGCTGACCACGCTGGAGGAAGCGGACGCGGCGCTCGATCACGTGGCAGCGGCGCGCGCCGAGCTGGAGCGGGCCGGGACCCCGCACGCCGAGGAATGCCCGGTCGGGGCGCTGATCGAAACGCCGGGGGCGGCGTTGCTGGCCGCATCGCTCGCCGAGCGCTTCGCCTTCCTGTCGCTGGGGACGAACGACCTGATCCAGTACACCCTCGCCGTGGACCGCGGAAACCGCCGCATCGCCCATCTGTTCCAGCCGTTTCATCCGGCGGTCCTGCGCCTGATCGACGAGGTGGCGCGAGCCACGCGGGAGGCCGGGGCCGAGCTGGCGGTGTGCGGAGAGATGGGCTCGAACTCCCGTGCGGCGGCGCTGCTGCTGGGGTTCGGAGTGCGGCGGTTCAGCATGGTTCCCGCGCGCATCCCCCGAGTCAAGCAGGTGCTCCGCCGGGTGGACTCGAACCGCGCGCGGGAGGTGGCGGAGGCCGCGCTCCGCGCCCGCTCGCCCGAGGAGGTCCGGGAGCGGATCGACGAGGGGCTCGGAAGCGCCTTCCGCCGGCCGGCGGAGGATGCCGAGCCGTGACCCGCCCGGATCCAGCGCGAGTGGCCGAGTGGGCGGATGCGGAGCCGGGCGTGGACCGGGCCGGGATGCGGGCCCACGTCCGCTCGCTTCCCGACCAGCTGGCGGCGTCGGCGCCGGCCGCCGCCGCGTGGGCCTCCGGGATCGACGCGGTCGGGCCGCCGGACTCGGTGGCCGTCCTGGGGATGGGGGGCTCGGCGATCGCGGCCGACCTGGTCGCGGCGTATACCGCCGATCGCCGCCGCCTGCCGCTGGTCGCGGTCCGGGACTACCGGCTGCCGGCCTGGATCGACGGCCGGGCCCTCGTCGTCGCCTCCTCCTACTCGGGGAACACCGAGGAGACCCTCTCCGCCTACGCGGAGGCGAAAGCGCGGGGGCTGGCGGCCGCGGCGGTGACGACCGGCGGGCAGCTGGCCGAACGGGCCCGGGCGGCCGGCGATCCGGTGCTGGATCTGCCCGGCGGGCTTCCCCCGCGGGCCGCGCTGGGGCACTCCCTGGCCGCCGTGGCGGCGATCCTGGCCCGCGTGGACCCCGGGCTCGACGCCGAGGAGGAAGCCGAGCGTCTCGGCGCCGCCGGCGAGCGGCTCGGCCCGCGGATCGAATCGTGGCTCGAGTGGGACGCGCAGAATCCGGCGCTCCAGATCGCGGCCGGGCTGGCCGACCGCCTGCCGGTGATCGTGGGCGGCGCGCCACTCGGCGCGGCCGCGGCCTGGCGCTGGCGGGCCCAGCTCAACGAGAATGCCAAGCTCTTCGCCCACGCGGCCGAGCTCCCCGAGCACAACCACAACGAGATCGTGGCCCTGGAGGGAGCCGACGCCCTCCTGGAGCGGATGGCCGTCGTCTGGCTGGAGACGCCCTGGGACCACCCCCGGGTGGTCCGGCGGCGGGAGCTCGCCCGGCGGGCGGGCGAGGGCCGGGTGGCCGTCCAGCTCGTCGCGGGAGGCGAGGGAGACCACCCGCTCGAGGCGCTCGTCCGGTTGTGCGCCCTGGGGGACTGCGCTAGTTTTCTCGCCGCCGTGATCCGGGGTGTGGATCCGACCCCGGTCCGCTCCATCGATCGGCTCAAGTCCGAGCTCGACCGATCCGACCAACCGCACGCGAGGGACCGGTGAAGATCGTCATCCCCGCCGCCGGCCAGGGGACCCGGCTCCGGCCGCACACGTTCTCCCGTCCCAAGGTCATGCTCCCCGTTGCCGGCCGTCCGATCATCGGCCACATCCTGGCCGATGTGGCGGAGCTGGGGGCGGCGGAGATCCGGCTGGTGGTGGGATACCGGGGCGATACGATCGGCGAGTACGTGCGCGAGGAGTTTCCGGATCTGCCGGTCCGGCTGGTGTGGCAGCAGGAGCAGCGGGGGCTCGGGCACGCGGTCCTCCAGGCGCTCGACGAGGGCGATCACGGTCCTCTGCTGGTGGTCCTGGGCGACACCGTGTTCGACGTGGACTACGGCGCGGTGGTGGCCTCGGAGACCCACGTCCTGGGGGTGCGGCGCGTGCCGGACCCCGAGCGGTTCGGCCTGGTCGAGCTGGACGACTCCGGCGAGCGGGTCGTCCGCCTGGTGGAGAAGCCGGCGGAGCCGAAGACCGATCTGGCCCTGGTCGGGCTCTACTTCCTGCGCGACGGGGAGGCGCTCCGGCGGTCGATCGACGAACTGGTGAAGGAGGACCGGACGACGCGGGGGGAATACCAGCTGACCGACGCGCTGCAGTCCATGGTCGACGCGGGGGAGCACTTCGTCCCGTACGAGATCGGGGACTGGTACGACTGCGGCAAGCCGGAGACGCTGCTGGACACGAACCGCGCGCTTCTCGAGCGGCGGCCGCCGGAGATCCCCGGGGACGTCCACGGATCGGCGGCGGCGATCGTGCCCCCGGTCTACATCGGCCCCGACTGCACGATCGAGAGCGCCGTGGTGGGGCCGTGGGTCTCGCTCCAGCGCGGCTCGATCGTGCGCGATTCCGTGGTGCGGAACTCCATCGTCATGGAACGCTCCCGGGTCGAGGGAGCGTTCCTCGATCGCTCGATCATCGGCCCGGGAGCCCGGGTCCACGGCCGAGCGCGCGAGCTCGATCTGGGGGACGATTCGAAGGTCGAATGGTGAAGACGGCGGTACGGGAAACTCCAGAACGGGGGGCGCCAGCGGTGCGAACCGATCGATACCTCTTTACCTCGGAGTCGGTGACCGAGGGACATCCGGACAAGATCGCCGACCAGATCTCCGATGGCGTGCTGGACCGCGCGCTCGAAGGCGACGAATGGAGCCGGGTGGCGTGCGAAACCCTCGTCACGACCGGACTCGTGGTCGTCGCGGGGGAGGTCACCACCGAGACGTACATCCCGGTGTCGGAGGTCGTCCGCGACACGATCCGCGGGATCGGCTACACGGACGCCCGGATGGGCTTCGACTACCACACGTGCGGCGTGATGGTCACGCTCGATCGCCAATCCGGCGACATCGCCCAGGGGGTCGACCGGGACGGAGCGGGAGACCAGGGGATGATGTTCGGCTACGCCTGCACCGAGACCGAAGAGCTCATGCCGCTGCCGATCTCGCTGGCCCACGCTCTGACGCGCCGGCTGGCGGAGCGGCGCAAGGACGGCACGCTGCCATGGGTTCGGCCGGACGGCAAGAGCCAGGTCACGGTGGAGTACGACGACGGTCGGCCGAAGGAGATCAAGACCGTCGTGGTCTCGACCCAGACCGGTCCCGAGGAGGAGATCTCCCCCGACGAGATCCAGTCCGCGATCCGCGAGGAAGTCGTGTTCCCGGTCCTGCCCGAGGGGATGTTCGACCGGGAGTCGCTCGTCGTGCACGTGAATCCTACCGGCCGCTTCGTGGTCGGCGGGCCCCAGGGCGACGCGGGCGTCACCGGGCGCAAGATCATCGTCGATACCTACGGCGGCATGGGGCGGCACGGCGGGGGCGCCTTCAGCGGCAAGGATCCCACCAAGGTCGACCGCTCGGGCGCGTACGCGGCCCGGTGGATCGCCAAGAACCTGGTGGCCGCGGGCTTCGCGCAGGTGTGCGAGGTCCAGATCGCGTATGCGATCGGCGTGGCCGAGCCGGTGAGCGTGATGGTCGACACCTTCGCCACCGGGGAGCGACCGGACGAGGAACTGGCCGCCGCGGTCGTGGAAGTCTGGGACCTCCGGCCGCGCGCCATCATCGAGGCGCTCGGGCTGCGGCGCCCCATCTACCAGTCGACCGCCGCCTACGGCCACTTCGGGCGGACGCCCGAGGACGGCCGTTTCACCTGGGAAAAGACGGACCGGGTGGAGGATTTTCGGACGGCTCTCGGCGGATGAGGGCCCACGATTCCATGACGAGAGACGGGAGAGACCGATGAACGAAGACGGAGCGACGGGCACCGTGCCTTGTGACATCAAGGACATCTCGCTGGCCGACCGGGGCGCGCTCAGGACCGAGTGGGCCGCTCGCAACATGCCGGTGCTGGCGCGGATCGGAGACCGCTTCGAGGCCGAGCGGACGCTCGACGGCGTCCGGATCTCCGCCTGCCTCCACGTGACGACGGAGACCGCCAATCTCATGATCGCGCTCAAGCGCGGGGGCGCCGACGTGTGCCTGTGCGCGTCGAACCCCCTGTCGACGCAGGACGACGTGGCCGCCCACCTGGTGCGCGACTGGGGAGTCCAGGTACACGCGATCAAGGGCGAGGACAACGACACGTACTACCGGCACGTCGTGTCGGCGCTGCAGCACCGGCCGCACGTCACGATGGACGACGGCGCGGACGTGGTGGGCGCCCTGCACATGATCGGGCTGGAGCGCTACGACGACCTGCATCCCGTCCTCCGCGAGTGGGCGACGGGCCTGGACGCGGCCGAGCGCGAGTCGATCGTGGCTGGCGTGACCGCCTCGACCGAGGAGACGACGACCGGCGTGATCCGGCTCAAGTCGATGGAGGCCGCAGGTGTGCTGCTGTTCCCGGTGATCGCGGTGAACGACTCCCGCACCAAGCACCTGTTCGACAACCGCTACGGCACCGGCCAGTCCACCATCGACGGAGTGCTGCGGGCGACCAACGTGCTCCTGGCCGGTTCGACCGTGGTCGTGGCCGGCTACGGCTGGTGCGGCAAGGGCGTGGCCAAGCGGGCCGCCGGACAGGGCTCGCACGTGATCGTGACCGAAGTGGATCCGATGAAGGCCCTGGAGGCCGTCATGGACGGGTTCCGCGTGATGCCGATGGAAGATGCGGCGGCGGTCGGGGACGTCTTCATCACCGTGACGGGCGACATCCACGTCATCCGGGGCGAGCACTTCGAGGCGATGAAGGACGGCGCCATCGTCGCCAACAGCGGTCATTTCAACGTCGAGATCGACCTCGAGGCCCTGGAGCGGATGGCGACATCCAGGCGGGCGGTGCGGGACTTCGTCGAGGAGTTCGACGTGGACGGAAAGAAGATCTTCGTGCTGGGGGAGGGGCGGCTGATCAACCTGGCGGCGGCCGAGGGACACCCGGCGAGCGTCATGGACATGTCGTTCGCCAACCAGTCGCTGGCCGCGGAGCTGATCGTGCAGCGGCCCGAGACCCTCACGAAGGGCGTGCAGCCCGTGCCGGTGGAGATCGACGAGGAGATCGCCCGCCTCAAGCTCGAGGCGCTGGGCGTCTCGATCGACGTGCTGACCCCCGAGCAGGCGAAGTACCTCGCGTCGTGGGAGATGGGGACCTAGACGGGCTCGCTTGTGCCGCCGTTCGGGCCGGGGTAAGATAGAACCTCGACCCCAGCTCCGAGGTGCCCGCGTGGACGACTCCCAGATGATCGAAGTCAAGGTGGCCAGCCTGGGGAT
>DATLFF010000232.1:0-14616 GCA_035524915.1 Gemmatimonadota bacterium
GGCGCGATCGCGCTCGCGTACCTGGGGATCGCGGTCTGGCTGCTCCATGCGGTCCAGCGGCGCCGGGCCGACCTGCCGTTCCCCCGGATGTTCCTGCTCCTGGCGGGGTTCCTCCTGGTCTCCGGGGCGATCCACGCGGCGGAGATCTGGACGCCGTGGCGTCTCGATCCGTGGGTGGCGGGAGGGGTCAAGGCCGCGGCCGCGCTGGTGGCGGTGGCCCTGGGGGCGCTCCTGATCCCGACGCTGCGGCGGGCCATGGCGCTCAAGAGCCCGGACGAGCTGGCACGGATCAACCAGGCGCTCGAGGAGACCAACCGTCGGCTGGGCCGGCGCGAGCAGCAGCTCGAGGAGGCCCACCGGGTCGCCTGCCTCGGGGCGTGGGACTGGGACCTGACCACCGACCGGCTCACCTGGTCCCCCCAGATGTTCCGCAACTACGGGCTGGAACCGGCCGACGAGCCGCCGGACCACGACTGGTTCCGCGAGCGGATCCATCCGGAAGACCTCCCCGCTGCCGACGCCGAGTACGCCGCGGCGCTGGCGGACGGGGACGGATGGTCCATCCAGTATCGGATCGTCCGGCCGGACGGGAGCCTCCGCCACATCCACTCCCGGGCCCGGGTCGTTCGGGACGAGACCGGGGCGGCGATCCGGCTCTACGGGACCTCGCAGGACGTGACCGAATCGCGGGCGGCGGCCCAGGCTTTCCGCCGGGGAGAGGAGCGGTTCCGCCGGATCGTGGAAACGGCCCATGAAGGAATCTGGACGATCGACGCGGACGGGGTCACGACCTACGCCAACGAGCGGATGGCCCGCATGCTGGGCTACGAGTCTCCGTCGAGCATGATCGGGCGGCCGCTGTTCGACTTCATGGACGACGAGGCCCGAGCCCAGGCCGAAGTGACTCTCGAGCGGCCCTGGGCGGGGATCGGGGAGCAGCACGAGTTCAGGCTCCGGGCGGCCGACGGCTCGGACGTGTGGACCCTCATGGCCACCAGCCCTCTGCTCGACGAGGACGGCCTTTACGAGGGTGCGCTGGCGATGGTCACCGATCTCCGGCCCCTGCGGGAGGCGGAGCACTCGGTGCGCCTTCTGGCTCGGACCGGCGAGATCCTGGGTACCTCGCTCGAGCTGGGAGTCACCGTCCAGCAGGTCGCCGACCTGGTCGCCAGCGAGGTCGCGGACGGCTGCTTCGTCGACATCGTACTGGACGACGGATCGATCGAACGGGCCGCGACCGCCGCGCCGGACTCGGGCCTGCGGGAGAAGCTGAAGGTCCTCCCGCGGCTGGTGCCGCCACAGCCGGAGGCGGGCCACCCGATCGCCGACGTCATGATCCGGGGCGAGAGCGTGCTCGTGCCGGATGTCGACGACGCCTGGCTCCAGAAGGTGGTGGACACCGACGAGCGCCTGGCCGGGCTTCGCGCATTGGGGCTCTCGTCCTTCATCGCGGTCCCGGTGACGGCCCGCGGCCGCATCCTGGGTGCGCTCCTGTGCCTGCGGACCTCGCCCGAGCGGCCCTTCTCGCTGTCGGATCTCCGCATGATGGAGGAGGTCGGCCGGCGGACGGGGGTGGCGTTCGACAACGCCCGGCTGTTCGGGGCGCTCAGCAAGAGCGAGGAGCGCTATCGGTTCCTCGCGGTGAACTCGACCGACATGATCACGCGGCACGATGCCGACGGTGTGTGCACCTACGCCTCGCCCACCGCGCGCGAGTTGACCGGATACGAACCGGAGGAGCTGGTCGGACGGCGGCTGGGCGAGGTGCTCGATCCGGTGGGTGGTCCCGAGCGTGAGAGCGACGGCGCGCAGGCCGAGTACGCTGCGGTGCTCGAGACCGGCCGCGTCCTGACCATTCAGGACCGGGTCCGTCGGAAGGACGGCTCCCGCGTCTGGGTGGAGGCCAACATCCGCGGGATCTACGACGAGGAGACGGGGGAGCTCCGCGGGCTCGTGGCGCTGACCCGCGACGTTTCCGAGCGCGTCCGGGCGGAGCGGGAGCTCCGGGAGCGGGAAGCCCAGCTGGCCGAGGCGCAGTCGATCGCCCGGGTCGGGAGCTGGGAGTGGGACATCGAGCGGGATCTCGTCAGCTGGTCGGACGAACTCCACCGCATCTACGGGGTGGAGCCCGGTACCGTCGACCTCTCCTACGAGGCGTACCTGGGGCGGGTCCATCCGGACGACCGGGAGCGCGCCGACCGGATGATCCGGGCGGCGTACGAGTCGGGAGAGCCGTTCGAATTCGAGCACCGCCTGCTGCGCCCGGACGGCGAGATCCGGTCGATTCACTCCCGCGGCCGGGTGGAGATGGACGCCGACGGCCGGCCGGTCCGGATGACCGGTACGGGGCAGGACATCACCGAGCGCCAGCGCGCCCAGGAGGCCCTCCACCGAAGCGAGGAGGGCTACCGCATGCTGGCGGACCACTCCAACGACATGATCGTGCGCTGCACTCCGGATGGGGAGTTCACCTACGCTTCCCCGGCGACCCGGTACGTGAGCGGCCACGATCCCGCGGATCTGGTGGGCCGGAACCTGAACGACCTGGTCCACCCCGACGACCGGAAGGCGATCCTGGAGAGCCGCCAAGAGATCCTCTCGTCGGCCGGCCGGTCGGCCTCGGCGGTCACCCGCCTCCTGAAGGAGGACGGTGGATGGATCTGGGTGGAGTCCACCGGCCGCGGCGTGATCGACGAGGCGACCGGCCAGGTGGAGTCGATCGTGATCGTCGCCCGCGATGTGACCGAGGGCGTGGAGGCGGCGCGAACGATCCGGCTGCTCGAGCAAGTGGCGGTCGCGGCGAACGAGGCGGGCTCGGTGCGGGAGGCCATGCAGGCCGCCCTGCGACTGGTCTGCGACTACATGAGCTGGCCCGCCGGCCACGTCTACGTGCCGGCCGAGAACGCCGTCGGCGAGCTGGCGCCCACGGACGTCTGGCACCTCGAGGATCCCGAGCAGTTCCGGGGATTCCGCGAAGTCACCCGGGGCACCCGTTTCCGCCTGGGCGAGGGGCTCCCCGGCCGCGTGCTCGGGAGCGGCCGGCCGGAATGGGTGGAGGACTTCGAGGCGAGCGGGGACTTTCCCCGCGCCGCGGCACTCGAGGAGACGGGGGTACGGGCGGCCTTCGGGTTTCCGGTGCGGGCGGGAGATCGGACGCTGGCCGTGATCGAGGGCTTCTCGCGGGAGGCCGGCCCACCCGAACCGTCCATGCTGGAGATCATGGACCACGTGGGCGCCCAGCTGGGTCAGGTCCTCCTTCGGCAGCAAACGGAGGCGGCGCTCCGCTCGAGCGAGATGCGTTTCCGCGCGCTGGCCGAGACCGCCACCGAGGCGATCCTCACCGCCGACGCCGACAACCGCATCGAGTACTGCAACGACAGCGTGACGCGAGTCTTCGGCTGGCAGGTGGAGGAGCTCCTCGGCCAGCCGCTCACCGTGCTCATGCCCGAGCGCCTGCGCGAGCCGCACCTCGCGGCCTTCCGCCGGTTCGTCGAGACGCGGGAATCGAAGATCATCGGACGGCTGGTGGAGTTGACGGGGCTGCGCAAGGACGGATCGGAATTCCCGGTCGAGCTGTCGCTGGCGTACTGGGAGAGCGAGGACGGGATCCACTTCACCGGGATCGTGCGCGACATCACGGAGCGCAAGGCGGCGGAGGACGCGTTGAACGAAAAGGTGGAGGAGCTGGCCCGCTCCAATGCCGAGCTGGGCCTGTTCACCTACGTCGCCAGCCACGACCTCCGCGAGCCCCTCCGGACAGTGGGGAGCAACGTCCAGCTCGTGGCCCGGCGCCTGGGCGACGATCTCGACAAGGAGGTCCGGCGCTCGATTGATTTCGCGTTGACCGGAGTGCGGCAGATGCAGGCGCTGATCGACGATCTGCTCATCTACACCCGGGTGGGCACGGAAGGGAAGTCCTTCGCGATGATCGAGGCGGGGACGGCGCTGTCCGAGGCCGAGGCCAACCTGCGGCTGGCGATCGAGGAATCGGGCGCCGAGATCGAGCGCGGCCGGCTACCCCGCGTCCGCGCGGATCACTCGCAGATCGTCCAGCTGTTCCAGAATCTCGTCTCGAACGCGATCAAGTTCCGGCACGACGGGGAGTCGCCCCGCGTTCGGATCACCGCCGAACGGGAGGGCGCCGACTGGATGTTCTCGGTGGAGGACAACGGGATCGGGATCGAACCCGCGTACGCCCAACACGTGTTCACGATCTTCCAACGACTGCATTCCGACGAGCGGTATTCCGGGACGGGAATCGGGCTGGCCGTCTGCCGCAGGATCGTGGAACGCCATGGCGGCCGGATATGGGTGGAGCCCCGAACGGGCCAGGGCGCCATTTTGCGGTTCACGCTCCCCGCCGCCGGACACTGAACGGCGGCGGCCGAGCTCCGCGGTCAGAAGTCCTCCAGGTAGCGCACCTCGCCCTCGGGACCGACCAGGGCGACGCGGATCCAGTTGGGTGGGGCGGTGAAGTCGAACTTCTCGAGTTCGTAGAGGGTGTACTCCCGCATGGTGCGGAAGGCCCGTCCGGCGGCGTCGGTCTTCCAGAACTCCAGCGTGTCGAGCAGCAGCGGCTCGTCCGGGCATACGGCGAAGATCTGCACCGGCCGATGGACGCGCCGGGCGGCGCGCTCGGCGAGGCTCTTCGCCGCCGCCTCGCGGAGGGCGTCCGGGGACCCCGCCGGGGCGTCGAGGGGAGCCGCCTTGGGCAAGGCGGCGGGCGTGCCCTCCAGCCGGTCCCGGAGGACGGCCAGCTCGTTGTAGAGGTAGACGTCCTTGAGCGCCTTGCGCTCGAGTGCCCCCTGGCGAATCGCCATCACCCGCTCGATCCGCTTCAGCACTCCGCGGCTCCGGGAGCGAGCGGTGAACGAGGCGTTCAGGGGCAGTACGAACAGCAGGTCGCACTTCTCGATCCCGGTCCCGAAGTAGATGGGGAGGTTCTCGACCACGCCGCCGTCCTCGAACAGCTCGTCGCCGATCCGGATATGCTCGAAGAGCGGGGGCAGATCCATGGACGCGAAGACCGCCTCCTCCAGCTCTCCCAGGTTGCGGGCCCGGGTCCATCGATCTCCGGGCACGAGCGGCCGCCGCCGGCCGCTGGCGTTCTCCACGTCCACCATCTCGCGCCGGTTGGTGGAGAACTCGAGGTGTGCCCGGACGACGTTGGTGCGGGTGAAGTAGAAGCGGGCGTTTCCGGGAGCGTCGGCGTCGGCCAGCTGGCGCAGCAGGCGGTCGCGGGCGGCGGGGTCCTCCGCGAACAGGGCGCGGAAGGCACGCCGCCAGGGATCCGCCGAGAGGACGTAGTTGCGCCGGGTGGGCAGCCAGAAGGTCGGCGCCACCACCTCCGAGAGACGCACCCGGCTCCACCACCGCTCGCACATCCCGTCCTCTTCGCCGATCCGGTCGGCGAGCCAGAAGCACGCGTTCCAGGCGCCGATGGACGTCCCGGCGATGGTCCGGACCGAACCCAGCGCGCCGCGCTCGGCGAGGAAGCGGTGGATCGCCGAGAGCGCGCCCGCCTGGTAGGCGCCCTTGGCGCCCCCTCCCGCGAGGACGATCCCGATCCGCTGGTAGCGGCCGAGCGCCCCGGCCGCCGGCGGCCGGGGCGGAGTGAGCGGAGCGGCGCTCGGGCGATGCCACAGGACCACCCGCGGGGGGAGGATCCGGTAGACGGCGGCCGCGGCCCAGAGGGCGAGGAGAAGTCCGGCAAGAGCCAGCAGGAGGGTCACCAGGGCCCCCGCCAGGACCGGACCGTGAGCGGCTTCCCACACGCCGGTGAAGACCGGCGGCCGCCAGCCCTGGACGGCGGGAACCACCCGCACGAGGAGCCACGGGAAGACCACTCCGAGCCAGCCCACGGCCGCCGCGGCGAACGGGAGGCTGAAACGCAGCGAGAGCCGGACGAAGAGCCACTGGTAGGCGAGGGTCGACGTCACGGCCGGCCCTGCCACGGCGCGCGCGGCTCGACTACCTTCGGTGTCCGGTGAAGGAGTCGCTCACGGAACCGAACCGAGGAGGACCCCATGGGAGTGCTGGCCTGGATCGTACTGGGACTGCTGGCGGGAGGGATCGCGAAGCTGATCATGCCGGGCGACCAACGAGGTGGGTGTCTGCTCACGATGCTCTTGGGGATCGCGGGGGCGGTCCTCGGCGGCTTCATCGGGCAGTCGATGGGCTACGGCGGGATCGAGACCTTCTCCTGGTCGAGCCTCGGATGGGCGGTACTGGGATCGTTTCTGCTCCTCCTGATCTTCGGCTTCCTGTTCGGTCGGCGGCGGTGAGGCGGCTCTACTCGGTTTGCGACACCAGCTCCAGCAGAATGCGTCCGATCTCGTCGTTCGAGTGGACTCCGGCGAACCGCTCGGCGGCCGGACCGACCGCGAAGACGGGGACCAGGGCGGGCGTGTGCCGGGTGGTGGACCAGTGGGCCACCCAGGCCGCGGACTCGTCGTCCCAGCGAATGGAGAGGCCCCCGGTCTCGTGGTCGCCGAGCACGACCACCAGCGTGCCGGGCCGCCGCTCCCGGTAGGCGAGCGCTTCACGCACGGCCCGGTCCACCTCGATGGTCTCGGCGGCGATCCGCTGGAGGTCCACGTTCCGATGACCGGCGTGGTCGGTGTGCTCGCTCTCGACCAGGAGGAAGAACCCGTCCGGGTCGCGGTCCAGCACGGCGAGCGCGGCCGCGGTCATCTGGGCCAGAGTGGGCCGGCGGACGGCCGGATCGCTCACCGAGTCGATGGGGAAGAAGCCGGCCAGTCGCTCGACCGACGGGTCGGCGGCCAGCCGCGCCAGGTCCTCCGGCTCCTCGGCGAACGCGTACCGCTCGCGGAGGTCGGCCAGCAGATCGAGGGAGTCCCTCCGACCCGCGGGCGAGAAGTGGTGGGCTCCGTCGCCGAGCAGCACGTCGACCCCCCGTCCGGCCATCTGACGCGCGATCTCCTCCCGCTCCGATCGCGTCGGCACGTGGGCGGCGAAGGCGGCCGGCGTCGCGTCGACCAGCTCGGTGGTCGTGACGAGCCCGGTGGCGAGCCCGGCGCCCTGGGCCGCCTCGAGGACGCTCCTCCGCGGCAGGCTGTCGGGGCCGACTCCGACTCCGGTGTAGTGAGTGCGGACGCCGGTGGCGAGCGCGGTGGCCGAGGAGGCGCTCTCGGGCTCGGGGCGCGAGGTGTTGCCGGTCTCCATCAGACCGACGACCGGGAGCCCGAGCACGACGAGGGAGTCGGAGTAGAGCCGGGCGGCGCTCCAGTAGCTCACGCCGGCCCCGTCGGCCACGACGAGGACGACGCGGACGGGCTCCGGGGCGGGCCCGGAAGAGCGGCCGGCGGCGCAGGCGAGGACCGTGAGCGCCATCAGAAGGAGGAACCGACGCGTCATCGAGGAGGTAATCTATCGCGCGGGGGGCCGCCTCGCCTTACGAGGGAGCGGGCACGATGACCGACGACGAGGAGAGATCCGGAACGGAGGGCGAGGAGCCCCCCCAGCCCGACATCCGGAAGCTGGCCGCCCTGTGGCAGGGGCCCGTCGACATCCGGTCGCTCGCGCTCACGGGCACCTTCGTTCTGCTTCTGTTCTACACGCTCTACTTCGCGAAGTCGTTCTTCATGCCGATCTTCCTGGCCACGCTCCTGAACTTCCTGCTGGGTCCGGCCGTGCGGGGGCTCAAGCGGATCGGGATCCCGCAGGCGATGGGGTCGGCGCTCGTCATCTTCGCCGTCCTGGGCGCGGTCGGTTATGGCGTCTACCGCCTGTCGGGACCGGCGGCGGAATGGTTCGAGAAGGCGCCGGAGGGGCTCCGCCGGGCGGAGCTTCGGGTCCGGCAGATCCAGCAGCCGGTCGAGGGGGTCCGGCAGGCGGCGCAGGAAGTGGAGGAGCAGGTCGAGCGGATCACCGGGGGCGAGCGTGTCCGGCCCCAGGAGGTGAAGTTCGAGGACGGCACCATCGCCGGCGCTCTCATGAGCCGCACCCAGGCGTTCCTGGCGGGCGCGGTGATCATGCTGATCCTGCTGTACTTCCTGCTCGCGTCAGGCGACCTGTTCCTGCGCAAGCTCGTTCGCGTGCTGCCCACCCTGTCCGACAAGAAGCGGGCGATCGAGATCGCCCGCGAGACCGAGCGCCACGTCTCCACCTATCTCGCCACCATCACCTTGATCAACGTCGGCCTCGGCGTCCTCGTGGCGGTCGCGATGCACTTCGCGGGGATGCCGAACCCGGTCCTGTGGGGAGTGACCGCGGGACTCCTGAACTACGTTCCCTACCTCGGCGCGATGATCACCGTGGGCGTCCTCACGGTGGTGTCGGTGCTGACGTTCGAGGGTCTCGGGCGGGCGCTGCTCGCGCCCGGGATCTACGTGGTGATCAACGGCCTGGAGGGATACCTGGTGACCCCCACGATGCTCGGGCGGCGGCTGACGCTGAATCCGGTGGTGATCTTCGTCGGGCTCATCTTCTGGGGCTGGCTCTGGGGGATCCCGGGGGCGTTGCTGGCCGTGCCGATCCTGGCCACCTTCAAGATCGTCTGCGACCACATCGAGCCGCTCGCCCCGATCGGGGAGTTCCTGGGTCGCTGAGCGCCGCGGGAATCGTGACGCGCGCCCTCGGGCGCGCGGCGGCCGTGTTCTACGACGTGGAGCGGCTGGGTCCGCCCGTCCCGGACGGCCCGGTCCTGGTGGTCGCCAACCATCCGAACGTGTTCCTCGATCCCCTCGTGATCTTCCACGTGGCCGGGCGTCCCACCCGGCCGCTGTCGAAGGCGTCCCACTTCGAGAACCCCGCCTATCGGCCGTTCCTGCTCGCGCTCGGCGGTCTGCCGGTCTGGCGGCCCATGGATGACGCCACGCAGACCCACCGGAACGAGGAGACCTTCCGCGCGGCCGTCGCCGCGCTCTCGGCGGGCGACGCGGTCCAGATCTACCCCGAGGGGCGGAGCCATTCCGAGCCGGCCCTGGCGCCGCTCCGGACCGGCGCGGCCAGGATCGCGCTGCGCGCCGAGTCGGAGTCGGGGTGGCGGCTCGGGCTCAGGATCGTGCCGGTGGGGCTCACCTACGAGCGAAAGACCCTCTTCCGGGGCCGGGCCGTGGCCGCGATCGGGGAGCCGATGGGGGTCGGGCAGTGGCGGCCGGCGTGGGAGACGGACCCGATCGAAGCGGCGCGTTCGCTGACCGACGCGATCGCCGCCGGGCTCGAGGCGGTGACGCTGAACTTCGCCGAGGAGCGGGACCTGGACCTCGTGGAGACGGCGGAGCGCCTTTATGCCCGCGAGAAGGGCTGGGCCGAATGGCGCGAGCGGGAGGGGTTGCGGGAGCGGCTTCCTCGGCTCCAGGCGTTCGCGCGCGGGCTGGCGTGGCTGCGGGCCCACGATCCGGAGCGGCACCGGCGGCTGGCGGCGGGGGTGCGACGCTATCGATGGCGGATGGAGCGGCTGGGTGCCGGGGCGGGCGACGTGCCGCCCCGCTACGGCGTGGCGGGCGTGGTACGATGGGTGCTCCGGGAGGGCGGCGTGCTCCTCGTGGGGCTGCCGCTGGCGGCCCTCGGGATGGCCGTCTGGTGGCTCCCCAGTCTGGCTCCGCGCCTGGTGGTGCGCCTGGGGCGGCCCGAGCACCCGGCCATCGCCACCTGGAAGCTGATCGCGGGGCTGCTCGCCTTCGGCGCGTGGTACGCGGGGATCGTGGCGGCGACGGCCTGGACGGCGGGCCCGGCCTGGGCGCCGGCGGTCGCGGTCGCCCTGCCCCTCCTCGGTGTTCTGGCCCTGGCCTGGGCGGGCCGCTGGGCGCGCGTGCGCGAGGACATCCGGCTCTTCTCCCGGGTGGTCGGCGCGCCCCGCCACCGCGACCGGCTGGCCGCGGATCGGGCGCGGCTGGCCCGCGAGTTCGACGCCGTGCTCGGCGAGATCGCCCGAACGGAAGGCGATCGGGGCGCCGCTCAGAGCTGAAGCGACAGAAAGAGCACCGCCGCGGCCGCCATGCAGACGATGCCGGCCACCGCCCAGGCCCGCAGGAGCTTCCCCGGCCGAAGCGCGGGGTCGGAGATGCCCCGGCTCACGCACCACAGGTTGAGTCCCGAGGTGAGCGGGGCCAGCAGGAACGACGCGACCGCGGCGACCGTGACCAGGACCACCGGATCGCGCAGCGTGGCGATCTCGACCAGCGCCAGGACCAGCGCTCCGGCCTGGAACGCCCGGTAGGCGCGCCCCCCGGGGACCCCGGGACCCCGTCCCCGCAGTCGTCGCAGAGTCTCCTCGAACGCGCGCGGGAAGCCGTCCAGGACGCCCAGGGTGGTAGAGAACATCCCGAAGAAGGCGGCGGCCAGGAACGGCCACCACATCCACTCGCCCAGAACCTCGGTATAGAGGCGCGCGATCGTGACGACGACCGCGGCCCCCTCGGGAACGCTGCCGGTGGGTCGCAGGACCTCGGCCCCCAGCGCGACGAACATCGCGGCCAGAACGAACGACAGGCCGTAGCCGATCGCCAGGTCGGCGCGGGCGATCTCCAGGATCCGCCGCGGACCTGGCCGTCGGGCGGCGCGCTCGGCCCACGCGTCGGTCCGCTCGAGGGCCCACATGGAATGCCAGACGGAGACGTCGATGCCGGTCGGCATCCATCCGAGGATCGCGGCGGCCAGGACGATCGAGCCCTCCGGCAGCGCCGGGCGCACGAGACCGCCCCACGCCGCGGCCGGCGGCGGCGTGGCGGCGAACGCGACCACGGTCACCGTGGCCAGGATCGCCATCATCCACTTGCTGAGCGCCGACAGCCCGTCGAACCGCCCCGAGGCCAGGAGCCCCGCCCCCGCCGCCGCGAGAAGGGCGTTCCAGGCCAGGAACGGGATCCCCGGCGCCGCGGCCGCGGCCACCGCGGCGGCCACCGCGAGGACCCCCGCCAGCACGGTGAAGCCCTGGACCACCGTCCCCGCGAGAAACGCCCACAGGGCCCATCCCCGCGGCCCGGGCGCGCGGGCGTATCCCTCGAGCAGGGAGGTGCCGGTGGCCACGGCCCAGCGCGGGCCGAACTCGAACGCCGGGTACTTGAACAGGTGGGTGAACGGGACGAGCCAGAGGAGCGCGTAGCCGAAGGCGGCGCCCGCCACCGGGGCCAGAACCAGGTGGCTCGCACCGATCGCCGTGGCGGCCAGAACCAGCCCGGGCCCGATCCATCGGACCCGGTCCAGCGAGCGCGCCCAGCCCGCGCCGGTCGGTGGCGGCGTTCGCATCGGCCGCAACATGGGACCTCGCCGCCGGACCCGCCACTCTCGCCCGGGAGGGGATCCCGGGGGTATGTTCCCGGGGATGCGAGTGCCTGCACGTCTACGCTGGGTCGCCGCGGCCGCGATGTTCGCGGGTTGCGCCCACGGCGACACCGCTCCTTCCGTCCTCCCCGACGCGACGCCGCTGCGGGGCGTGGACTTCCTGGCTCAGCTGGCGGTCCTGGACACCGGAGCCCTGACGGCCGACGTCCACGTCACCAATCGGCGGGGGAGCCCCGTGGCGCTCGAGTTCCCCGACGCGTGCCCCGCGCTCCTCCGGGCCTACGAAGCCGACGGAGGCCGCGTGGCGGTCTGGGACCAGCGGCAGGTGGCCGAATGCGAGGGTGACCCGGCGAGGCTCGAGATCGGCGGCGGCGCGGTGGCGGTCCTGCGCGTCCCGCATGTCGGGTTGGACCGGGTGCTCGGCGACTCCCTGCCGCCGGGGAGCTACCGCTTCACCGTCTACCTCCGACCCGGAGGCCAGGTGGTGGAGGTGGCGGCGGGGACGGCCGACCTGGCTCGGGACTGAGCCCCCGGCCGGCCGGTCCCGCCGGCCGTTCCGGATCCGGTCCGCTACCGCCGCACCGCGTAGATCACCGTCACCTTGCTCTTCGTGTTCATCAGCTGGTCGGCCTCGTCGTTCAGGCCGGCATCCCGCAGATCGCGCAGCAGCGGGTCGTTCCGCTGCATCTGCCAGGGCCCGATCACGACGATCGGCTCGCTCCGCTGGCCGAGCAGCCGCTCGATGTCCTGGGCCGTGGTGGCCGCGCCCATCGTGGTGTTCGCCCCCAGCCCGTAGGCCACCAGGTTGTCGCCGGCCACGTCGACCTCCACCCGGCGGGCGGCGTTGATCTGGGAATCGTAGAACTGAGCGACCTCGGCTACCGTCATTGGCGAGGCGTACTCGATCCGGGCCAGCCGGGCCCCTTCGGCCGGCCGCGAGTCGACCGCGTAGCCGCCCGGGGGTGTGGGCGCGCCGGTGGCATCGGCCGACGCGGCGACGGTCGGGTCGCCGCCGGTGGTGGTCTCGTCGCCGACCGCCGGGTCGGTCCCCGCGCCCCCGCCGAGGGTCGCCTCGGCCACGGTGTCGGCGGGCGCCGCCTCGTCTTCTTCGGGAGCGCCCTCTCCGCAGGCGAGCAGGGACGCGATCAGGACGATCGTGAGAGGAGCGAATCGTGTCATCGTCGAACCTCCGGGTGCGAACGTTCGTTCGGTTTACCGCGGTATCAATCTAGCGGGACGTGCCGGGCGAACCCAGGCCGGGCCGTCCGCGCCACCAGCCACGCCAGCGATGCGAGCCAGGCCAGGTAGACCGCGGCGCGCACCGGATGGAAGGCGACGGTGGAGACCGTGGAACCCGACAGCCCCAGCGCCTGGGACATCACCACGCGCGATACCGTCTCGGCCGTGAACCAGCCCCACAGCACCACGGCCCAGTACATGGACACGAGCTTCCACCGCGGCATCCTGAGCGCCGGCGGCAGGAGCCGGACGTTCACCAGCGTCACGACCACTGCGAAGGCGTACATCGAGGCGATGGTAAACGGGCCGGCGATCAGGACGAGGAAATCGGGCGAGAGCGCCTGCACCGTCTCGTCCATCCGCCAGGAGACCCCGACCACCGCCATGCCGGCGGCGACGACCACGGTCAGGAGCACCAGGAACGTGCGCTTGAGCGTCCAGCCGCGACGCTTGCCGACCCGCTCGTGAACGATGTCGCCGGTGATCCGGGTCACCGTGTCGACGATCCCGAACTGGGTCGAGAACAGGACCAGCGCGCCGCCGAGGAGGAACAGGAGCGGCAGGACCGGTCCGGTCCGTCCGCGCAGAACCTCCGCCTGCTCGAGCACCATGCCGTTGAGGTTCCCCGCCAGGTCGGGCCGATCGGTCCCGATCGTGGCCGCCACCAGAAGCGTGGTGACGACCACGCTGGCCAGGATGAGGAGCACGAAGGTGGCGAGGAGCTCCCGCTCGGCGAGACCCATCCAGCGGCGGAAGCGGGTGCGCTGGACCGGGTCTTCGGCGGAGAAGGCGAAGCCGGGATCGTGGAGCGGCTCGTCGCGGCCGCGGATGCCCGCGATCCGGCCCTGATAGGCCCCCATGCCGAACCCCTTGTCGCGCACCCAGAGCGACTGCGCCAGGAGCAGCGTCCCGCCGCTGCCGGCGTAGGCCACCGCGATCAGGAGCGTGGGGAACTGCTCGCCCGACAGGAGCGCCTCCGGGGCGCGCCCGATCCACACCGCGCCGGTGAGCAGCGCGCCCACCTGGCCCGGGAGCACGCCGGCCGCCAGGAGCGCCACGAACAGGAGCGGAAAGAACAGGAGCACCAACCCGATCTCGAACCGCTCGAGAGCGTTGTAGACGATCCGCGAGAGCGCCAGGGCCGCCCAGATGAACGCGAGCATCGCCAGCGCGAGCGGCTGCCAGGCGCCGAGCGCCTCGCGCCCCGCGATGGCGTTGATGGTCGCGCGGGTGAAGTCGGCGGACTCGGCGGCCCAGCCGGGCCAGAAGAACGACACGATCGTGGCTACGAGGAAGAACCACGGCCAGAAGGGCACGCGCGTCAGGCGCGCCATGCCGGCGAACACCGACTCCCCGGTGGCGAGGGTCCAGCGCTCGATCTCGCCGATCACCACGAACTGGGTCAGGACTCCGATCCAGAAGAGCCACCAGATCGAGAACCCGTTCACCGCGATCAGGTTCGGCCAGAGCAGGAACTCGCCGGCGCCGAGCCCCATGCCGAGGGCGATCACGGACGGACCCACCACGTCGCGGAGGCGGGGGACCCGTGGGACCCCGTCGAGCCGGCGGAGCGGCGGGCCGTGGCCGGGATCGGGAAACGCGCGGGGTCCCTCGGGGCCGGGGGCCGGGGCTGCGGGGAGCGCGTCGGCGTCGACGGGGAGGTAGACGCCGTCGCGGTAGCGGACGCCCTCCTCGTGGGAGCAATGGATCTGGGGATCCGGCGGCATCGACGGCCAGCCTAAGGCGGACCGCGCTCCATCCGCAAGGGCGAAGCGCGCCGCGCGGAGCGGGCCGGCCGGGCGCTGGACCGGCGACGGAGCCGTCCGGTAGACTCCCGCGATGCCGCCGCTGGACCCCCACGTCGTCTGGTCTCCCGCCTCGTACGCCGACATCGGGCCGCACGTGTTTCCGATGGAGAAATTTCGCGGCGTGATCGAGCGTCTGAAGGCCGAGGACGGGCTCCGGACGTGGATCGAGCCCGCGCCCGCCACGCGCGAGGAGCTCCTGCGGGTCCACACGCCGGAGTACCTGGCCGACCTGGACGGCGCGGTCCACACGCCGCGCACGCGGATGAGCGAGCTGCCGATCTCGCGGCCGATCGTCGAGTTCTTCGTGCTGGCTGCGGGCGGC
>DATLFF010000233.1:0-5213 GCA_035524915.1 Gemmatimonadota bacterium
CGATCTCTCCCGCCACCGAGGCCGCGAAGCACGCCCGGCGCCCCCGGGGCCCCACCGGACCGGCCCGGCGGCGGACCGGGGCCAGACGGACGTCGATCCCCAGCCGGGAGAGGCCCTCGGCCAGCGCCTGATGGATCTCGCTGTAGGCCTCCCGCGGACCGGCGGGCAGCGGCGGGCGCCCGAGCGGGGCGACGATCGCATAGGTCAGCTCCGCGCCCGGCGGACCGTGCCACACGGCCCGGCCCCCGGTGGGGCGCCGGGCCCAGTCGGCGCCGCGTGCAGCCAGGGCCGCGATCGCGGCCGGCTCCGGGGAGGGCTGGTGGTGGCCGATCGAGACGGCGGGCGGGTCCCACTCGTAGAACCGCACGGTCGGGGGGGACGTCCCCGCGCCGAGCCGCGCCAGGAGCGTCGCGTCGCACGCCATGTTCCAGGCGGCCGGCCGGGCGCCCGTGTCGAGGAGCCGCCAGCGGGGTCGCCGGCTCACCAGACTCCCGGCTCGAGCGGGACCGGGGTCATCTCCTTGACCGCCGGAGCGTCGGCCTCGATGGTCAGGCCGCCCTCGAAGACCGCCGAGCGGTAGCCGCGGGCCGCGATCATCACGGTGTAGTCGTGGCCGCGGGGCAGGGCCGCCACCCGGTAGCGGCCGGCGGAGTCGGAAACCACGGCCGCGGCCATCATGCCCTCGACCTCCTCCCCGTCGCTCGCCTCCCACTCCGCCAGGTCGACGCCGGGCTCGAGCACCACGATCCAGGCCCCCGGGACTCCCCGGTCCGTGCCCGCCTCCACCACCCGGCCGGTGACGGCGACCGGCTCGGTGGACGCCGCCGGAGCCGGAGCCGTGTCCGCGGCCTGGGGCCGCGGGCCGGCGGGTCCCCCCTCGCGGCCGTCGCGGGGAGCCTCCCCGCAGGCCGCCGCGACCAGGGCCCCCGCCGCAGCCGCGAGGGCGATGCGTGTCCACCCGGACGTCATTCGCTTTGGTACCGATCCGACGGCCGGCGGGTTCCGCCCGCGGGGCGGGGGAATGCCCCGCCCCGGGCGGTCCTCACTGCTGGATGGTGAGCGTGTAGTCGCCGGATTCGCCGGCGCGATACGCGTTCGCCATCACGGTCCAGAGCCCGGCCTCGGCTGCCATGATCTCGACCCGCGAATCGGTGCCGCCGCCCGAGTCGTCGTCGTCGAACCGCTCCTGGCTCGGCGAGGTCACGGTCAGGTACGCGTCGAAGTCCGCCGACCGGAGAGTGACGACCACGTTCCCGCCCCCGCTCGCCAGGAAGGTGTAGGAGTCGTACAGCGACCCGTCGTCCCGCACCGTGTCGCCCGGCTGGAGGGTGCCGGCATGGACCTCCTGGCCGCCCCCCGCGATGCCGTCGGAGGCGGCCCCGCCGGTCGTCGCCGGGGCTGCGGAAGCCGGCGTCGACTCGAAGCGGAAGGACTCGATGATTCCCGCGATCTCACCCTCCTCCCCCACGTCGTCCGGACCGTCGACCCCCTCCGCCAGGCCGGAGGCGATGGCGATCACCGCCACCCCGCGGTTGGCGGTCACGGGGATCAGCAGGAGCTTGCCGTAGTAGGGGAAGTCGCCGCGCTCGTCGGTCTGGAGCGAGCCCTCGAAGGTGAAGCCGCGTCCATCGCGCTCGTCCAGCTCGACGTCCATCGCGCCCAGCGAGCGGGAGCCGGGGAAACCGGCCGCGACCACGCCCCGCGCCTGCTCGAGCAAGCTCTCCATCAGCGCGGGCTGCTGGACGTCCCCGTTGATGTAGCCGACCGCGAAGTTCTCGATCGTGAAGTCGTCGTCCGTGTTGTGCTGGATCTTGATGAAGTTGGGCGAGTCGCTGCCGGCGTCCTCCGACACCACCCAGTGCTCCGGGTAGCGGAACGAGAAGTCGAGGAAGTTCTCGGCGCGGACGCCCGAGAAGGTCTGGTCCGAGTTGCGGTAGAGCACGGTGCCGGCCTCCTCGCCGCCGTCGCGGAGGAAGAACCAGCCGAGGCCTCCGATGCCTGCGAGGACGACTCCCGCGACGACCAGGCCGATGCAGCCGAAGAGGACGATCTTCCCCGTGTTCCGGCCCTTGCCGCCGGAGGCGACCGTGGGCGGCGTGGATGGGTGCGTCATGGCGCGACTCTCCGTGTGGAATGGGCGTGATGGGATTCGGGTCTCGTCCGGAAACGCAAGTCTCCGGCGGATACGGGCTCATCCGCGACCGGTCAGCGCTCGATCCTCAGCGTATAGGCGCCCTCCTCTCCCGGGCGGTAGGCGTTCGCCATCACGGTCCATGTACCCGACTCGTCGATCTCGAGCTCGAGCCGGGCGTCGGTACCGCCCCCCGAGTCGTCGTCGCTGTGCTGCTCCGCCCCCGGCGAGACGACCGTGATGTACGCGTCGAAATCGCTCGACTCCATGACGATCACGATCCGCTCCCCCGCCGAGGCCTCCACGCTGTAGGCATCGTACCAGGAGCCATCGGGGCGGGTGCGGTCGCCGGCCGCGAGCGTTCCGTGGTAGACCTGGTCGCCGGGGCCCACCGAGGTGGTCTCCCGGTCGCCCTCGCCGTCCACGATCGCCGGTGTGGAGTCCCGCATCAGGAACCAGGCGCCGGCGCCGATTCCGGCCATCAGGATCCCTACGACCAGCAGACCGAGACATCCGAACAGAATGATCTTTCCCCAGTTCGTGCCGCCGGAATCGGGGGTCGTGGTCGGCGGCGTGGAAGGGTGCGTCATGGCGCCTCTCCCGCGTGAGGGTCGTCGTCCGGATGGCCCGGCGGCGCTGGGGAGCGCTCCGGGCCGGGGGGTGGGACCGTCGGCGGGACCGCGCCCCGCCCCGGCCCCGGGTGTACGCCGCGGAGCGTCCGCAGCTGCTCCAGGTGCCGCGCCTCGCGCCGGGCGTCGGCGTCGGGGCCCCGCGAGATCCCGCGGCTCGTGCGCCAGCCGTGGAACGCGAGTTCGCTCGCCGTCTGGTGGATCGCCCGCCGGTGCCGCCACGCCGGCACGCCCCCGTTCCGGAGCGCGTCGATCGACCGCCGCGTGCGGGCACGCACGGAGGCCAGGGTCTCGATCTCGGCCGGGCTCAGGACCCCCGCCTCCACGTGGGGGGCGAGGTGGGTCCGGAGGATCGCACCCTCGCGCTTGAGCGACCACACCACGATCGCGATCACCGCGACGAACACCGGAAACATGAGGAGCGCGTACACGAGCAGGAACACTCCCCCGCCGGCCGCGGCGGCGAGGTTCCACAGCGAGTGCAGGATCATCGCCCCGGCGAGACCGAGCGGGGGGGCCACCCAGCGGGCCGGACCGTGGGTCTCGCGCGCGATTCCCAGCCCGATCCCCGTCAGGGCCGTGTACAGGGGATGCGCGAACGGCGCCAGGACGCCACGCATGAGGAAGACGACGACCGGGCCCCCGAGCCCCGCCTCCAGCGACTGGCCGTAGTACAGAATGTTCTCGCTCATGGCGAACCCCAGGCCCACCATGGCGGCGTAGACGACTCCGTCGGTGACGTTGTCGAACTCGTCGTGCTTCCAGAAGAAGAGCAGGAACAGCGCCACGCCCTTGGCCAGCTCCTCGACCAGCGGGGCCGAGAAGACCGGCGTGCCCACCTGGGCCGCGCGCGCTCCACCGACCTCGTGCAGGATGGCGCCGTTGATCGAGTTGAAGACGAGGGCGAAGAAGAAGGCCGCGGTCGCGCCCCAGAAGAACGCCAGCGCAAGCATGGACAGCGGCTCCTTCTCGTAGCGGTCGATCCAGAGCGCCAGCGCCACGTAGAAAGGGACGGGGATCGTCGCCAGCAGGAAGCCGACCACCAGGCCCGCGGCCCCCACCTCGAGCCCCACGGCGGCCACGCCGACCGCGCCCAGGAACCCCATGCCGAGCGCTCCGGCGGTCCAGGCGGCCTGCTTCACGCCCGCGGCCTCAGAACTCCACGCTGCCGCCCGGCTCGAGCACGGCGCACCGGCTCCCCGTCTCCGCCTCCACCCGTCGCTTCCACGCCTCGGCGTCCTGCGCGATCAGGTCGAACGTGTCGTAGTGCATCGGGACCACCAGCGCCGGCTTCAGGATCTCCACCGCGTGCAGGGCGTCGTCGGGCCCCATGGTGTAGTTGTCACCGATCGGCAAACATGCGCAGTCGAGGACGTTGTACCGACCGATCAGCTCCATGTCGGCGATCAGCGCGGTGTCGCCGGCGTGGTAGAAGGTCTTCCCCTCCGCCGCGATCAGGATGCCGCACGGGTTGGTCGAATACTTCGGGTCGGCTTCGGTCAAGGAGCCGTGGGCCGCGGGGACCAGCTTCACGTGCCCGAATTCGAACGCGTGCCCCCCGCCGCAGGCCAGCCCGTGGGACTCGCAGCCGCGGTCGGCCGCCAGCTGGGCCAGCTCGTACGCCACCACCACCAGCGCGCCGGTCCGCTTCGCGATCTCGACCGTGTCGCCCCAGTGGTCACCGTGGCCGTGCGACACCACGATCGCGTCGATCCCTTCGATGTCGCCGGGACCGACGTCGGCCACCGGATTCCCCGACAGGAAGGGGTCGATCAGGATCTTCCCCTCTTCCGTCTCGTACTCGAAGCACGAGTGCCCGTGCCAGGTCAGCTTCGCCACTTCCGTCCTCCCTTCCCGATCACGCCCCGGCCTTCTCGTACGCCTCCGTCGGCGGGCAGGCGCACACCAGGTTCCGGTCTCCGTACGCGGCGTCCACCCGCGCCACGGGCCACACCTTCCGCTCCTTCGCCTGGGGGGTCGGATAGGCGGCCCGCTCGCGCGAGTACGGGTGCGGCCAGTCGTCGGCCGTGACCGCCTCCAGTGTGTGCGGGGCGTTCTTCAGCAGGTTGTCTTCCCTGTCCGCAATCCCCTTCTCGATCTCCTCGATCTCCGCGCGGATGGCGCGCATCGCCTCCACGAACCGGTCGAGCTCCTCCCTCGGCTCGCTCTCGGTGGGCTCGACCATCAGCGTGCCCGGCACCGGGAACGACACGGTGGGGGCGTGGAAGCCGTAGTCCATGAGACGCTTGGCGATGTCCTCGACCTCTACCCCCGCGGCCTTGAACGGCCGCGTGTCGAGGATACCTTCGTGACCCACAAGGCCTCCCGGCCCGGCGTAAAGGAGCGCGTAGTCGTCCTCGAGGCGCTTCACCAGGTAGTTCGCGTTGAGGATCGCCACCCGGGTCGCCTCGGCGAGCCCGTCGGGGCCCATCATCCGGATGTAGGCCCACGAG
>DATLFF010000234.1:0-2387 GCA_035524915.1 Gemmatimonadota bacterium
CGTACGCATGTTGTGCAGCCGGTCCACCAGCTTGATCAGGATCACCCGCGCGTCGCTCGCCATGCTCAGCAGCAGCTTCCGGTAGTTCTCCACCTGCTGCTCCGTCGACGACCGGAACTCCACCTTCCCGATCTTCGTCACTCCGTCCACCACACGGCACACTTCCTCGCCGAACTCGCGACGCACGTCCTCCAGCGTACGCGGCGTGTCCTCCACCGTGTCGTGGATCAGACCCGCCGCGATCGAGACCGTGTCCAGGTGCAGCTCCGTCAGGATCCGCGCGACCTCCGTGCTGTGGATGATGAACGACTCGCCCGACGCCCGCTTCTGACCACGGTGCGCTTCCTCCGCGAACGCGTACGCCTTCGCGATCAGCTCCACGTCCACGCGCGGGGAGAACGGCTCCACCACCTCACGCAGCCGCGTCGGCAGCCGCTCGGCCGCCTCGCGGATCCGCGTCGCGCGGTCCTCGGGCGTACCGGCCGCCTCGGGCGACGGCGCGCTCTGCGTCGTGTCCGGCGCAGTGGTGGGATTCACGGTTCCTCCAGCGAAGAACGCCACGGGCGGGCCGCGGCAAACGCCACGTTCGTCCGCGGTGTGGCTCTACGGCTCGGCTCTCCTACCCCGCTGTCTCCGAGCGGGTTCGAAGGACTGCATCCAAGCTAGGGGCGCGGGATCTGGACCGCCAGAAACACGAAAAACGCAGAGCCGACGCGCCGCTTGCGCTCGTATTCAGTCGTGTATACTTTATTAAATTGTACATTAACATGTGAGGGACGGTGCCCGGCTATCCTCGAGACATGGTCGGCCGCAGGGCCGAGTGGGCGCGACTTCGGGAATTCGCCACGAGTGGGGGAGAGAACGCCAGCCTGGGGATCGTGTGGGGGCGTCGGCGCGTGGGGAAGTCGTACCTTCTGGCGTCCCTGGTCGACGAGACCGGCGGTTTCTATTACGAGGCGGTGCGCGGGTCGAGCGGTGAGGCGCTGCGGGAGCTGGGCGAGCGGATCGGGCTGTACCAGGGAGCGGCGGCACCGCTCGCCTTGGCGGACTGGGATGCCGCGGTGGGGGTGCTGCTGTCTCTGGCCGGCGAGCGCGAGAGGCTGGTCGTCCTGGACGAGTACCCCTACCTCCTGGAGCATACACCGGAGCTGGACTCGATCATCCAGCGCGCGTTCGGGCCGGGGAGTGCGGGTCGTGGTTCGAGCCGCGCACGGCTGGTTCTCTGCGGCTCGGCCATGGCGGTCATGAGCCGGATTCTGACCGGAACCGCCCCGCTGCGCGGCCGGGCCGGCATGGACCTCAGGATCTCGCCATTCGACTTCCGAGTCGCCCGCGATCTCCACGGGATCGACGAACCGGCGACGGCGCTTCGGACGTACCTGGTGATCGGCGGTGTCCCTGCATACGCGCGAGAGATGGTCGACGGGGACCTTCCCACGGGCGCTCCCGATTTCGATCGATGGCTCTGCCGCCGAGTTCTGTCCCCCGCCGCGCCGCTATTCGGCGAGGTCGGCCTGCTGCTCAGCGAGGACCCGTCCACCGCCAGGGCGCGAAAGATCAACCTCTATCATGCGGCGCTCGCGGGGATCGCGACGGGTCACCACGCCCATGGCAAACTCACGAGGTACGTGAGGATCACGGGCGCTTCGCTGGCTCCGATCCTCGACGCCCTGGTCTCGGCCGAGCTCATCGAGCGGGTCCAGGATCCGATCCGCGAGAACCGGCCGACGTACCATCCGGGGGACCCGCTGATCCGGTTCCATTACGCCGTGATCCGCCGTCACCACGAGCGTTTCTCCCGTCACGATGCGAATACCCTTCGGATCTGGCGGCACGTCCGTCCGACCTTCGAGTCCCAGGTCGTCGGTCCCGGCTTCGAGGCCGCGGCCCGGTACTGGACGGCGCACTTCGCCGATCCGATCACACTGGGCGGGCAGCCTGACCACGTCGGCCCCACGACGATCTCGCTGGTGGACGGCTCCGGGATGGAAGTCGACGTGGTCGTGGCCGCGGCGGACTCGCGTGTGGCCTCGGAACGCCGCATACTCTCCCTCGGCGAAGCCAAGGCGGGGGAGCGTATCTCGGAACGCCACCTGCAACGCCTGGAAGAAGCGCGCAGCGCGCTCGGCGATCGGGCCGCGGATGCCAAGCTCCTCCTGTTCGGCATGGACTTCACCCCCTCGCTCACCGCGACGGCGACCCGCCGGGGAGATGTCGAGCTGATCGACCTCGACCGGCTCTACGGGGGGGAATAAGTGGGTGTTCCGTGAAACCGCGGGGCGGAGACGTGGGACCACGCACGGCGCGCGCTCGAGACGGTCAGCGACCTGCTAGTGAATCGACATCAGTGCCTGCTTCCCGTGGTAGCTGAAGCTGCCGTTCTCGTC
>DATLFF010000235.1:0-20265 GCA_035524915.1 Gemmatimonadota bacterium
GCTTGAGCCCGCGGTGCGCCACGCGCTGGCCGTGGCGATGGCGGGGGAAGCCCGCGCCCGGACCGCGGCCCGCATCGAGCTGCGGCGCCTGTACGCCGGCTCCCCGATGGCCGTGGAGCGCTGCGCCTCCGATCTCCTGGCCATGATCGAGGGCCGCGAGGCGGAGCGGCTCGCCCTGGTGGTCGACGACCTGGGGCTGGTCAGTCGGTGGACACGGCGGGCCCGCTCGCGCAACCCGGAGCGTCGGCGCGAGGCGCTCGAGCGCCTCGGCCGCCTGGCGGACGGACGCGGCAACAGCACCCTGCGGGCGGCGCTCGCCGACCCCGAGCCGTCGGTGCGGATCGAGGCGGCCCGGGGGCTCCTGCGCTCGGAGCGGATTGCCGACATCGAGCGCGCGTTCCTCTCGGTGACCGGGGAAACGCTCCTCGTCCGCGCGATCCTGGTGGAGGATCTGCGGCCGCACGCGGCGCGACTCGCCGAGCACGCCATCCCGCGGGTCCTCTCCTCTCCCGACCCCCATTCGGCCCGGGTGGCCCTCGAAATGATCGAAGCTTGGCAGAAGGGCGTACACGCCCCCGGCGTGAGCGCGCTGCTGCGCCATCCCCGCCCCGAGTTGCGCGCCCAGGCGCTTCGCGCCCTGCCGTACGTGGCCGGGGAGGCAGACGTGGTCCGGGAGACGCTGACCGGGCTCGACGACCCGGACCCGGAGGTGCGCCGCGCGGCCGCCAATCTGGCCGGGCGGATCGGTCTCCGCGCCGCCGTGCCGAGACTCGCGCGGCTCCTCCACGCCCGTCAGGCGTCGGTGGCGGTGGAGGCGGCCTACGCGCTGGCCCGGATCGGTCCGCTGGGGTGGGAAGCGCTGGAACGGGAGGTCCGCGGCCCGACGGGAAGCGCCGCGGCGGCCGCGCTGGAGGCGCTGGAGCGCGTCCGGACCGAGCGGCTCGCGGTGGTGCGGACCTGATGGGCGCGGCGGAGCTCCTGCTGGCCGGCTGGCGGATTGCGGTCCAGGCGATCGTCGTGTACATGGTAGTGATCAGCCTGATCTATTTCGTCATGATGATCCTCGGGTTCTTCGCGCTGCGCCGCTACCACGGACGGCTCCTCAGAACCGAGCGCGACGCCCTGTTCAAGTCGCCCATCGTGCCGCGGATCGCGGTGATCGTCCCGGCCTTCGACGAGGCCGCCACGATTCTCCACAGCGTGCGGTCTCTCCTCACGCTGCGCTATCCCAATCACGAGGTGGTCGTCGTCAACGACGGCTCGACCGACGGCACGTTCGATCTGCTGGTCGAGGAGTTTCGTCTCTACCGCTCGAGCCGGATGACGACCGGGGATCTGGCCACCCGGCCGGTGCGCGCGGTCTACGAGTCGCGGGACCCGATCCCGCTGGTCGTGGTGGACAAGGAGAACGGGGGGAAGGCCGACGCCCTGAACGCCGGGCTGAACGTGGCGCGCGCCCCCATCGTGGCGGTCGTCGATGCCGACTCGATCCTGGAGCCCGACGCGCTGCTCCACGTCATGAAGCCCTTCCTGGGCGACGAGGCCCGCACCCTGGCCGCCGGAGGGATCGTACGGATCGCGAACGGGTGCCGCGTGGAGCATGGCCGCGTGGTGGAGATCAACGCACCGGAGTCCATGCTCGGCCGGTTCCAGGCGATCGAGTACCTGCGGGCGTTCCTCGGGGGGAGGATCGCCTACAGCTTCATGAACTCACTGCTGCTGATCTCGGGCGCTTTCGCCGTGTTCCGCCGCGAGGCGGTTCTAGAGGCCGGCGGCTTCCATCCCGACACGGTGGGGGAGGACATGGAGATGGTCGTGCGGCTCCATCGGCTGGGGCGGGACCGGCAGAGGAACGGCGGCCGACGGGGGCCGTCGTATCGCATCCGTTTCGTGCCCGAGCCGGTCTCGTGGACGGAGGCTCCGGAGACGCTGAAGATGCTCTCTCGCCAGCGGAACCGCTGGCACCGGGGGCAGGTGGAGAGCCTGTGGCGCCACCGGCGGATGCTGATGAACCCGCGCTACGGCGTGGTCGGGCTGTTCGGATTCCCCTACTTCGTCCTCTTCGAGGCGCTGGGACCGACGGTCGAGCTGGCCGGTTATGCGCTGGTCGTCTCGGGGCTGGCTCTCGGGTTGGTGCCGCTGGAGATGGCGGCCCTCTTCTTCCTCGTGGCGATCGGCTTCGGGGTGCTCCTGTCGATCGAGTCGCTGCTGCTGGAGGAGCTCACCCTGCGGCGGTATCCGCGAGCGAAGGACGTGCTCCGGCTCCTGGCCGCCGCGCTGATCGAGAACGTGGGGCTCCGGCAGCTGCTGGCCGTGTGGCGCACGCGGGCGCTGGTGGACGTCCTGCGCGGGCGAAAGGGGTGGGGCCGGATGGAGCGCAAGGGGTTCCAGTCCCTCGAGGAGCGCACTCCCGCCTGACGGTCCGCTGCTGGCGCGCGGGACCGATTCGGAACAGACTTGGCGTCGATGGCGGACGATCCACGAACCCCGCAGGACGCCGCGGAAGCGGAGTCGGAACGCGACGGCGCCGTCGACGACATCGACGTGACGGACGCCGCTGGGCCCACCCTGGATCTGGCCTCCGTCCCCGACACCGTCCCCCTGGTATCGGTGCCCGATCTCGTCCTCTACCCCTACACGATCGTCCCGCTGGCCTTCGATGAGGAGCCGCTGATCGCGGCGGTGGACGAGTCGATGCGCGGCGCGCGGATGATCGGGGTCCTGGCCCAGGTGCCGGGGGACCAGGAGGTTCGGGTCGGGACGGTCGCCGTCATCCACCGGCTGGTGAAGCATCCCACCGCGGGGATGCGGCTCCTGGTCCAGGGCGTGGTCCGGTTCCGTGTGGACGAGATCCTCCGCGAGGAGCCGTACCGGGAGGCGCGGATTCAGGTACTCCCCGAGCCCGAGGGGCCCCACGGCGAGCGGGTGGAGGCGCTTCTACGGGAAGGGTACGACCTCGCCCAGTCGGTCATCGCGGCCTCCAGCGCTCTGCCGGACGAGCTTCAGCAGGCGGTCCGGCAGCTGATCGACCCGAGCAAGTTCGCGTACATGATCGCGTCGATGGTCCGCATGGACATGGCCGACAAGCAGGAGGTGCTGGAGACCGACGACCTCGAGCGGAAGCTCGAGAAGGTCCTCGAGGCGCTGCGCCGCGAGCTGCAAGTGCTCGAGATCGGCAAGGACATCAAGGGCCAGGTCGACGAGGAGCTGCAGAAGAAGCAGCGAGAGTACTACCTGCGCGAGCAGCTGAGCGCGATCCGCGAGGAGCTGGGCGAAGTCGGCGACGAGGAGAAGGAGGTCGAACGGATCCGGGCGTGCCTGGAGGAAGCCGAGGTCCCAGACCACGTGATGGAGGCCGCGGAAGAGCAGTTCCAGCGGCTCAAGAACGTCCCCGCCGCCAGCCCCGAGTACTCGGTCGTCATGAGCTACCTGGACTGGCTGTGCCAGGTGCCGTGGGCGAAGTCCACCGAGGACCACCTCGACCTCACCCACGCCCGGGAGATACTGGACGAGGACCACTACGACCTGAAGGAGGTCAAGGACCGGATCCTCGAGTACCTGGCCGTCCGCCAGCTCAAGCAGGACACCAAGGGACCGATCCTCGCGCTGGTCGGACCGCCGGGAGTGGGGAAAACCTCGATCGGAAAGTCGATCGCGCGCGCGATGGGTCGGGAGTTCGTCCGCATGTCACTCGGAGGGATGCGGGACGAGGCCGAGATCCGCGGCCACCGCCGCACGTACATCGGGGCGATGCCCGGGCGAGTGGTGCAGTCGCTGAAGCGGGTCGGGGTCAACAATCCGGTGTTCATGCTGGACGAGATCGACAAGGTGGGCGCGGACTTTCGTGGCGATCCGTCCAGCGCGCTTCTCGAGGTGCTGGACCCCGAGCAGAACGACTCTTTCCGCGATCATTACCTGGATCTGCCGGTCGACCTCTCGAACGTGTTCTTCATCGCCACCGGGAACGTGGTGGACACGATCCAGCCGGCGCTGTTGGACCGCATGGAAGTGATCCGGCTCCCCGGCTACACCGACCGCGAGAAGATCCACATCGCGCGCCAGTATCTGCTGCCCAAGCAGCGAGAGGACCACGGACTCGGGAATGACGGGCTGGAGGTGACCGACGCGGCGCTCGAGCGGATCGTGTCGGAGTACACCCGCGAGGCCGGCGTCCGGAATCTCGAGCGGGAGCTGGCGAAGATCGCCCGCAAGGTCGCGGCGAAGGTGGCGCGCGGGGAGGTGGAGCGGGCGGTGGTCGACGCCGAGGACGTGCGGGAGTACCTGGGCCCCCAGCGCGCGTTCCACGAGGTAGCGCGGCGGACGGCGCGTCCGGGAGTGGCCACGGCGCTCGCGTGGACCGCCGCCGGCGGCGAGATCCTGTTTGTGGAGGCCACCACCATGCCCGGGAGCAAGGGGTTCACGCTGACCGGGAAGCTGGGCGACGTGATGCAGGAGTCGGCGCGCGCCGCGCTCGCCTACGTGCGCTCGCACGCGAAGGAGCTGGGTCTCGACGAGCGGTTCTTCGACCAGGTCGACATTCACCTCCACGTGCCGGCTGGGGCGGTCTCCAAGGACGGCCCTTCGGCGGGGGTCACGATGGCCACTGCGCTGGCCTCGGCGCTGACCGGTCGCAAGGTCCGGGCGGACGTGGCGATGACGGGCGAGATCACCCTGACCGGTCAGGTTCTCCCGGTGGGGGGGATCAAGGAGAAGCTGGTGGCGGCGAAACGCTCCGGGGTCCGGACCGTCATCCTGCCCGAACGCAACCGCCCCCACGTCGAGGAGGTCGAGTCCGATCTGGTGGAAGGGCTCGACTTCGTCTACGTGGAGTCGATCGGCCAGGTGCTCGAAGCCGCGCTTGCCGACGACGAGGAGACGGCCCCCGAGGCGGAGGTGGAGGCGGAGGCGGTGGGCCGGGCCTGAGCCCGCCCGGCGCGGGGATCACGCGGGCGGGTCGGAGATCCCGCCCGGCCACCACCCGCGCGGCGTGAACCCGGGCGCAGGGGGGCCATGGTACCGGGGGCGGGATTCGAACCCGCATGGGCTCTCGCCCAGAGGATTTTAAGTCCTCCGCGTCTTCCAGTTCCGCCACCCCGGCTCGCTCTCAATATAGGGTCCGCGGAGGTCCGTCCGCCCCCCCGGCTCGCGAGGGGGGGAGTCGCCACGACGATCCTTCAGGGGTCTTGCCGCCCCAGGATCCAGAGGAGGCACGACTTGACGCACGCACACGGCCGGCGAGAGGGGGGCGGAGTCGAGCGGTCGGGGGATCGCCGGCGGCTCCAACTGGTCCTCGTCCTCACGGCCCTGTACATGGTGGTGGAGGCGGTGGGCGGAGTGCTGTCGGGGAGTCTCGCGCTCCTCGCCGACGCGGGACACATGCTCACGGACGTGGCCTCGGTGGCTCTGGCCCTCGGGGCCCTGTGGGTCTCCCAGCGTCCGGCCACCACACGTCACACGTACGCCTACGTCCGGGCCGAGATCCTGGCCGCCCTGGTAAACGGGTTGGCCCTGTGGGCCATCGTGGGGTGGATCGCGTACGAGGCCGTCTCGCGCATCCGCGAGCCCGGCGTCATCGACGCGGGGCCGATGCTGACGATCGCCGCCGGCGGCCTGATCGTGAACGCCCTCGCCTTCTGGATCCTCCACCGACCGGCGGGGGAGGACGCCACCCGAAGCCTGAACCTCCACGGCGCCACGCTGCACGTCCTCGGCGACCTCCTCGGCTCGATCGGCGCGCTGACCGCCGGGGCCGTGGTCTGGTGGACCGGATGGTCGGCCGCCGACCCGATCGCCAGCCTCTTGATCGGGGGCCTGATCCTCGTTTCCTCCTTCCGCCTCGTGCGCGACGCCGTGCACGTCCTCCTCGAGGGCACCCCGCGCGAGCTCGACATGGCGGCCCTGATCGAAGGCATCCGTACTCTCCCCGGAGTGGCCGGTGTCCACGACCTCCACGTGTGGACGATCACGAGCGGCTACGTGGCGCTGTCGGCGCACGTCGTGTGCGCTCACGACGCGGAGTCGGACATGGTCCTGGCGCGGGTCAACCGCCTGCTCCGGGAGCGCTTCCGGATCACCCACACCACGATCCAGGTGGAGCCCGAAACCCCGCCCCACCACGACCGACCGATGGAGTTCCCGATCGCCCGCCTGTGACGGAGCCCCGCCCTTGACGACGACGCGGGTCGAATATTAGTCTAGACTAAATATGGAGAGTCCACGATCCGAGAACGGTGGGGAGGGGCCCGCCGGCATCAGCCGGCGCGCCCTGTTGAAGGGTGGCGCGCTGGCCGCCGCGGCGGGCGGCGTGGCCGTCCTCGGCGGCGCCACGCTCTCGACCGGCCAGAGCCGCCTCCGCCCCCGGGTGGAGGTTCCTCACCTCCACGGCGCGGGGGGCGGCGGGCCGGTGGCGGACATCACCCCCGGCGGCTTCGATCCCACCGCCTTCGCCAGCGAGTTCGATCCCGGCCGGGTCTCCACCCTGCCGGACGGACGGACGCTGCGGGAGTACGACTTCGTCGCGCAGGACCGGGAGATCGAGGTCGCGCCCGGGGTCTGGTTCCCGGCCTGGACCTACAACGGCCGGGTGCCCGGCCCCACCATCCGGTGCACCGAGGGAGACCGGCTGCGGGTCCGCTTCGCCAACGCGGGGAGCCACGCCCATACGATCCACTTCCACGGCTTCCACCCGGCGAACATGGACGGCGTGTTCGAACAGGTGGAGCCGGGCGGCTCGTTCGTCTACGAGTTCGACGCCGATCCGTTCGGGCTCCACCTCTACCATTGTCACACGACGCCACTGCGGCGGCACATCCACAAGGGACTCTACGGCGCCTTCATCGTGGATCCCCCGGGCGGGCGGACTCCGGCGCGCGAGTACGTCCTGGTGATGAACGGGTTCGACACCAACTTCGACAACGGGAACGAGTTCTACTCGGTCAACACCGTGGCCTTCCACTACATGCGGCACCCGCTGCCCGCGGTGGTGGGGGAGCGGGTCCGGCTTTACGTGGTCAACGTCCTGGAGTTCGACCTGCTGAACTCTCTCCACGTTCACGCCAACTTCTTCGACGTCTACCGCACGGGCACGCGACTGGAGCCCGACGAGTTCACCGACACGGTCATGTTCTGCCAGGGGGAGCGGCACGTGCTGGAGCTCGAGTTCCGGCACCCCGGGCGGATCATGTTCCACGCCCATCAGAGCGAGTTCGCCGAGTTGGGATGGATGGGGTTCTTCGATGTCCGACCGGCGTAGCATCCGCGGACCCGCCGTCGGCTTTGTCCTCATTGTCGGGCTGGTGGGCCTGCTGGCGTTCCTGCTCGCCCGCGGAGTGGGCCTCGAGCGGGCCGCGCCGCCGATCGAGGAGCTGACGTTCGATCGGATCGAGCTGCCCGAGCCCGGAAGGATCGTGCTGCACGTGATGAACGGCGGCATCGATCCGGTCACGATCCACCAGGCGATCGTGGACGACGCGGTGTGGGCGTTCACGATCGAGCCCGATCCCACGGTGGGACGACTGCGCCGCGCGCGGGTCGAGATCCCCTATCCGTGGGTGGAGGGGGAGGCGCACGAGATCGTCCTCGTCAGCCAGACCGGCGTGACGTTCGACGCCGCGATCGAGGTGGCCGCCGAGACCCCGCAGGCCACCGCGGGATGGTTCCTGCGGCTGGGATTCCTCGGGCTCTACGTCGGCGTGGTCCCGGTCGCGCTGGGGCTGGCGACGTACCCGTTCCTGTCGCGGCTCGGACCCCGGGGCATCGACTTCGTGCTCGCGCTCACCGTGGGCCTCCTGGTCTTCCTCGCGATCGATACGATGGCCGAGTCGCTGGAGCTGGCCGGCGAGGCCGCGGGGGCCCTCCACGCGGTGGAGCTGGTCTGGATCGTGGCCCTCGCGACGACAGTGGGTCTGGTGGCCTTCACCGCCCGCCGGCGGGCGCGGCGGGGGTCGATCTCGCCCGAGGCCCTGGCCGGCTTCATCGCGCTCGGGATCGGCATCCACAATCTGGGTGAAGGGCTCGCGATCGGGTCCGCCCTGGCGGTGGGGGCGGTGGGGCTCGGCACGTTCCTGGTCGTCGGTTTCACGCTTCACAACGTGACCGAGGGAATCGGGATCGCGGCGCCGCTGCTGCGGGGGAATCCGCGGCCGGTCCACTTCGTCGGCCTGGCGCTCCTGGCGGGCGGGCCCGCCATTCTGGGAGCGTGGATCGGGGGGTTCGTCTTCAATCCCTTCTGGGCATCGGTGTTCCTGGCGGTGGGCGCCGGGGCCATCCTTCAGGTGGTGTGGGAGGTCGGGCGGCTGGTGGTCCTGCGCGACGTCCCGGGCGGGGCGTGGCGTGGGGAGGTCCTGGCCGGGGGCGCTCTCGGCCTCGCTCTCATGTACGCCACCGCGCTGCTCGTTCCGGCCTGACCCCCGGGGCCTTCGGCCCGCCCCGACCGCCGACTCCTCTCGACTTCCACAAAATGGCGCGAAGATTGCACTAAATCTCCGCACGGGACGGTGTCCCCGGTGCTCGACGTTCCGGGGGGACTTGTCCGTGGGCCTTGGCGGGGGTATCATGAAAATCTTTCTATCCATTTCACCGCAACGACTTGAGACAGTGATCCTCACCCGCGAACTGAAGCCGCGCGCTCCCTCCGACCGCCTTCCGACCTCAGACTCAAGGGACCGAGATGCCGGCTGACGGCCTGGAACGCTGGTCCGACCCGCCCTCGGGGGCCGTTTCCCGCTATGCACCGCCGTCCGGGCCCCGGGACGTGCCGGCGGGAACGGGCCCGTCCCCGCTCGACGTCCTCCGGCGCCGCAAGTGGTGGATCGCCGGTGGATTGGCGTCCGTCGTGGCCGCCGCGATCGTCCTGACCCTCATGTGGCCGCCGACCTACGAGTCGGAGGCCACGCTCCTCGTCGAGCGCCGCGATCCGGGTCGCGGGGACGTGCCCGGCCTCTCGATCCTCGACCGCCTCGAGCGGGAGATGACGATGGAGACCGAGTCGGAGCTCCTCCGTAGCCGCACCGTGCTCGGCGCGGCGGCGGACTCCCTCGGCCTGGCCGGTGAGATCGCCGCCAATCTCGGCGTTTCGGTCGAGGAAGCGTCGCCGCGCGCGGTGGCGAGTGTGGCGGGTCGCGTGTCCGTCTCGGTCCCCTCCGAGGACGGCGACCTCCTGGAGGTCACGTGCGCCGGCGACACGGGCGCGGAGGCGCGGGCGCTGTGCGGGGCGGTGACCGCGTCGTACCTGTCGCTCCGGGCCAGCCTGCAGAGCTCGGAGGCGACTTCGACGGCGGCGTTCCTCCGCGACCAGGTGGCGGAATACGCCCTCCGCCTGGCCGCCGCCGAGGACTCGCTCGAGAAGTTCGCCGCCGAGAATCAGGCGGTCGCGCTCGGGGAGCAGGCGAGCGAGGAGGTTCGGACCTACGCCAGCGTTCGGGCGCAGCGGGACCAGATCGAGGCCGAGCGCCGGGCTCTGTCCGGGATGCTGGATCGCGCCGAGCGGCAGCCCGGCGGCACGCGCAAGTACCGTGGCCTGGCGAGCTTTCCCGCCCTCATGCAGAACGACGGGGTTTCGCAGCTGATGTCCCACCTGGCGGAGCTCGAGAGCCGCCGCAGCGATCTGGCTCAGCGGCGTACCGAGCTCAACCCGGAGCTGGCGGCGCTGGACCGCAGGATCGGCGACATCGATCGCCAGCTGGGCGAGATGGCCCGGAGCTACGAGCGATCGCTCGGCTCGCAGGTCGCTTCTCTGAATCAGGTGGTGGGCGGATCGTCGGGCCGGCTCTCGGGGTTCCCCGAGCGGCAGGTCGATCTGGGCCGGCTCGAGCGTGAGGTCGCCTCGCTGGGCGCGATCTACGGCCTGCTGGAAACGCGTCTGCGGGAGGCCGAAGTCGCCGAGGCAGTGAGCCGCCCGACCGTCCAGGTCGTGGATGCTCCGACCTTGCCGATCTCTCCGACTTCACCCCGCCCGATGTTCAACATGGCGCTGGCGCTCGTCCTGGGTCTCGGATTCGGATTGGTGCTGGCGATGGCCCGCGAGGCGTCGGACCCCCGCGTGCACGGGCGCCGCGAGGTCGAGCGACGGAGCGGCCTGCCGGTGGTGGCCATGATCCCGCTCGTCCGTCCGTCGGGCCCGCTCCTGCCCGTGGAGCCCGCGAGCGCCGACGGGACTCTCCAGCCACCGGTGCGCGACGAGGATGGCCGGAGCCTGCTGCCGGTCCGGCGCACCCGCGTGCTGCGGCGCGCGGGCGAGTTCAACGGCCGGGGCGTCGCGGTGGAGGCCTTCCGCAGCCTCGGCTCGGACCTCCAGGCCATCGGCCGCCAGATCCGCGACGGAGAGATCCGCTCGCTCGCCGTGACGAGCCCTGGCCGCGGCGACGGCAAGACCTTCATCTCGTGCAACCTTGCGCTCACCCGGGCCGGCTTCGGGGTGCACACGCTGCTGATCGACGCCGACATGCGGGCGGGAAGCGTGGCGCGCTTCTTCGACCTCCCGGGCCGTCCCGGCCTGTCGGAGCTGCTGAGCGGCGCGGCCAACGCACGGGATGTGCGCCACTCGCTGCGCGTGAGCGATACCGACATGCTGGCGGTGATGCCCGCGGGCACGCCCACCGCCGACGCCGCCGAGCTCCTGGAGACCTCGTACTTCGAAGCCATGCTGGCGGGGGCTCAGGCGGTGTACGACCTGGTCGTGATCGACACCCCGCCGCTCAACGTCCTGCCCGACACCGCCGCCATCGTGCCCCACGTGGACGGCGTGCTGGTCGTCGTGCGCGACGGCGTGACCGACGGGCGCGCGCTGGAGCTCACGCTGGAGCGGCTCCGGCGGACCGGCGGTCCGGTGATCGGCATCGTGTTCAACGATGCGGAGCTTCCCGAGCAGTATGCCTACGGGTCGGAGGCCTACGCCGATGCGTGACCGACGCGATCTGAGGCGAGCCGCCTTCGCGGTCGCCGCGGTGCTGCTCTGCGCCACCCCCGCCCGGGCCCAGAACGGTTCCACCGCGACGTCGCCGGCCGAAGCCTACGCCGCCGCGGTCCCGCTCCAGCCGGGCGACATGGTCCGCGTGTCGCTGTGGCAGGAGCCCCAGCTGTCGGGGGAGTTCCCGGTCGACGAGAGCGGGCTGGTCGCGCTGCCGCTCCTGGGCGTCCGCCACGTGACCCGCCTGCCGGCCAACCAGGTGAAGCGCCAGCTGGCCGAGGAGTACTCGCGCCAGCTCCGGAACCAGCCGGCCCATATCACTCTGCTCAGGCGCGTCCGCATCCTGGGCGCGGTCGCCAACCCCGGCCTCTACCACGTCGACCCGACCCTCTCCCTCGGAGACGTGGTGGCGCTGGCCGGTGGAGTCCAGCCCGACGGCGACGACGACGACGTGCGCGTGACCCGGCGCGGCCAGGTCTACCAGGCCAGCCTCGAACGCGGGCTCGGCGTGAGCTGGGTCGAGTCGGGCGACGAGATCTTCGTGCCGCGGAACAGCTGGCTCGAGCGCAACGCCACCTGGTTCCTGGGAGCGATCATCTCGGCTACCACCCTCATCCTGACGCGGCGCTGACGTGACGGCCGTGAGGGGCAGCACCGGGAACGCCGCGGCCGGCAGGAGCGGGCGGCACGACCATCGCAACGGCCTGACGGCCCTCCGGCTGGGCGCCGACGTGCTGGCCGGGGCGTTCGCGTTCTGGGTCGCCTACAACGTCTATCTGTTCGCGATCGGGGCCGGCTGGGTGCTCCGACCCCCGCCCCAGCCCGGCGCCTACGTGGCGATCGCGATCGTGTTCTGCGCGATCGTCGTCTGCGTCTTCGTCCAGCAGGGACTCTACCGGGGCCGGGCCACGGTGCTGAACCTGTGGGAGCTCGAGACCGCGGTGAAGGGCGTGGTGCTCTCCGCCGCGCTCCTCTTCGCGCTCCTGTTCTTCCTCGACCTGAATCTCTACTCCCGCTACGTAGTGGTGGGATCGCTGACCCTGGCCGCGATCTTCGTGGTGCTGGAGCGCCGGGCGATCTCGGCCTTCGTGCGGACCCTGCAGCTCCGGGGGGCCACCGGCCGGCGAATCCTGATCTACGGCTGCGGACGGACGGGGCAGCTCCTGATGAAGAAGATCCTGGAGTCGCCTCATCTCGGCGCCGTGGTGATCGGCTTCCTCGACGACCACGTGCCCCTCGGAAGCTACATCTGCTGCCGGATCACCCAGACCGATCCGACCCTGTTCAAGGCGCCGTTGCTGGGTCGCCTCGAGGACCTCGAGGAGCTGAATACGAAGCTCTCGGTGGACGAGCTGCTGGTCGCCGAGCCGTCGCTGCCCAGCGAGCGGCAGCTGGAGATCCTGCAGCTGTGCGACCAGCTGGGAATCGACGTCGGGGTGGTGCCGAGCCTGGGAGACATCCGCTCGGACCAGCTGCGGGTAGAGGACCTGAGCGCGATCCCGGTCCTCCGGCCGATCCGCCCGGTCACGCGCCGCATCGGGCTCGTCGCCAAGCGGGTCTTCGACGTCGTGGCCTCGGCGGCCCTCCTGCTCGCCACGTCCCCGCTGTGGCTCGCCAGCGCGCTGGCGATCCGCCTCGAGGACGGCGTTCCGGTGATCTTCGCCCAGCAGCGGGTGGGGAAGGACGGCCAGGCCTTCCGGGTGCTGAAGTTCCGCACGATGCGCGGTGACGCACCGCCGTACGCCTCGTCCCCGCCGGGTGACAGGGACACGAGAATCACGCGGACGGGCCGGTTCCTTCGCAAGACGGGGCTCGACGAGCTCCCCCAGCTGATCAACGTGATGCGCGGGGAGATGAGCCTGGTGGGGCCGCGTCCGGAGATGCCCCACCTGGTGCAGCAGTACTCTTCGGTGGAACGGCAGCGGCTGCGGGTGAAGCCCGGCATCACCGGGCTCTGGCAACTTTCCGCCGATCGTCACGCCGAGATCCACGAGAACGTGGAATACGACCTCTACTACGTGACCCACCAGTCGTTCCTGCTCGACATGCTGATCCTGATGGAGACGCTGTTCTTCACGCTGGGGGTCGTCTTCGGCACGCTCGACCGGCGGACGGCTCCTGCGGCCGAGAAGATGCCCGCGGGCGCCGAGAAACATCTGCCCGCGATGGGAGACGAGTACATACTGCTGGCCCTCGATCAGCGGCGGAACGGATCGCTGCCCCGGAGCTGGCGGGCGTGCGTGCCGGCCGTGTTCGAGGTGTCCGACCGGTGGCCGGTGCGGGTGGTGTTGGCGGAGGGCAACCGGGAGACGTTCGAGAGCCTGATCGAGGAGACCGTGGCGCGGGTGGGTCGGGACGGCCGCCAGACCTCCTACGCCCCGTACCGCAGCCGCTCGGAGCTCCGTCGGATGGTCCTCGAAGCCCGGCTGGTGATCACCGACCTCGAGCACGTGGGCCGGTGGACCGAGGAGGCCGGAGTGGACCTCCTTCTGGCCGACGACGGGGGCGCTCAGTGGTGGCCCCGTTCGCGGGTGCCGGACCCGATCGTGTCGGAGCTCTCACGCCACATGACCGTGTACGTGGGCCCGTCGCCACAGGAGGCGGAGGGCCCGGCCGAGGCCCCCCTGATCTCGCTCACGGGGTGACCCTGTTTCACAAATAAGATCATATGATTTAGATAAGTGATTGTCCGACAACATTTTAAAGAACTTGATAATTCGTCTAAATGAAGGGGTCAAGGGTACGCTTCTTGCTCCCTTCGAAGGCACGCGAGGCACGACGGTGGCACTTCCACTCCGGGGAGGACGATCGATGAACGTACATGGACGCGCGGCGCTGGTGACCGGGGCCGGAGGCTTCATCGGCCACCACCTGGTGAAGTACCTGAAGGAGAAGGGATACCGGGTCCGCGGAGTGGACGTGAAGCGGCCCGAGTTCGGCGAGACGGCGGCGGACGAGTTTCTGCAGCTGGACCTGCGGCGCTGGGAGAGCTGCCTCGAGGCGACGGCCGGTATGGAGGAGGTCTACTCGCTGGCGGCCGACATGGGGGGCATGGGGTTCATCTCGAAGTACCACGCGCAGATCCTGCACAACAACATCCTGATCTCGACGCACACGCTGGACGCGGCGCGGGAGAACGGCGTGAAGCGGTTCTTCTTCTCGTCGTCGGCGTGCGTGTACCCGGAGTACCGCCAGACGGAGGCGGAGGTGGCGCCGCTCAAGGAAGAGGACGCCTATCCGGCGCAGCCGCAGGACGCCTACGGCTGGGAGAAGCTGGTGACGGAGCGGCTCTGCGGTCACTACCGGGAGGAGTTCGGGCTCGAGTCGCGGGTGGCGCGCTTCCATAACATCTTCGGTCCCGAAGGCACCTGGCGCGGGGGGCGGGAAAAGGCGCCGGCGGCGCTCTGCCGGAAGGTGGCCTACGCCAAGCTGACGGGGGACGACGAGATCGAGATCTGGGGCGACGGCGAGCAGACGCGGTCGTTCTGCTACGTGGATGACTGCGTGGAGGGGATCTGGCGGCTGACGCAGTCGGATCACGTGGAGCCGCTGAACCTGGGGTCGGACCGGATGGTGACGATCAACGAGCTGGCGGACATCGTGGCGGAGATCGCGGGGGTCGAAGTCCGGCGGCGCCACATTCCGGGCCCGATGGGCGTCCGGGGCCGGAACTCCGACAACGCGCTCCTGCGCGAGACGCTCGGCTGGGAGCCCGCGATGTCGCTGGAAGAGGGGCTGTCCCGCACCTACGAGTGGATCGAGGCGCGGGTGGCGGAGAGTCTGGAGGGCTCCGAGGACAGCGCCTCGCTCAAGGTCAGCGTAGCGTAGACGATGACGCCGCGGACGAACGTCCTCGGCGTCGGCGTGAGCGCCGTCGACATGGCGGACGCGTTGCGCGCGATCGAAGGGTGGGTCGAGGCCCGTACCCCGCGCTACGTCTGCGTGACCGGCGTCCACGGGGTGATGGAGAGTCAGCGGGACCCGGAGCTCCGGCGGATCCACAACGCGGCCGGGCTCGTGACGCCGGACGGAATGCCGCTCGTGTGGCTGAGCCGACTGGCGGGGCATCGCCACGTCCGCCGGGTGTACGGCCCGGACCTCATGCTGGCGGTCTGCGCCCGCTCCGTCGAGCGGGGGTGGCGCCACTTCCTCTACGGCGGAGCCGAGGGCGTCCCCGAGCTCCTCGCCGAGCGCCTCGGAGAGCGCTTCCCCGGCCTCGAGATCGTGGGCGTCTGCTCGCCGCCCTTTCGCCCGCTGACCCCGGAGGAGGACACGGAGATCGTGACGCGGATTCAGCGGACCCGACCGGACTTCGTCTGGGTGGGTCTCTCCACACCCAAGCAGGAGCGTTGGATGCACGCGCACGTGGAGCGGATCGGCGTGCCCGTCCTGCTCGGCGTGGGGGCCGCCTTCGACTTCCACGCCGGGCTGAAGCCGCAGGCGCCCGGATGGATCCAGCGGGCCGGCCTGGAGTGGCTCTTCCGCATGCTCACCGAGCCGCGGCGCCTGGCGCGCCGCTACCTGGTGAACAACCCCCTCTTCGTGGCCGCGGTCGCGCTCCAGGCGATCGGCCTCCGGCGCCGCGAACTCGACCCCGAGCCCGCCGGGCCGTGACCGCGCCCGGGCCCGAGTCGCCGGGGGACCTCCGGCCGTTCCCACCGGGGTCGGGGCGGATCCTCGTGCCGACCGATTCGCGCGCCGCCGCGCTGGCGGCGCTGGCGCTGTATCCCGCCTGCCGCTCCGGCTCCGCCATCGCCCAGCGCTTCGCCCGCGGCGCCGTTCGGCTGGCGGGTGCCCGGGTGCTCCCGCGGGGGCCGGCGTGGTTTCCGCCGCTCCCGGCCGCGGGGTGGAGCTCGGTCCGCGAAACCTGGCGATCCGAGATCGGGGGCTTCGACTCGTTGGCCATCCACCGCCGCTCCTCGGGGGACGAAGCCGGCTTCGGCGTCCTGCTCCTCGAGGGGGGGGAGCCGCGGGCGTTCGTGAAGCTCCGCCGCGGCACGTCCCGGATCGACACCGAATCACGGGCGCTCGAGCTGCTGAACGGGCGCCCGGCGCACGCTTTTCAGGCGCCCGCGGTGCTCGGCCGGGGAGTGGTGGGAGAGTGGCGCTGGCTGGCGCTCGAGCCCCTGCCGCCCCGCGTGCACCGCATGCCGGCCGATCCCGACCTGGAGGCGATCGCCGAGGAGATCGGGGATGCGCTGGGCGCATTCCCGCGTCCGTCGGGTGCGCCTCCCGACTGGCGGCCGATGCACGGCGACCTGACGCCGTGGAACCTGCGCGAAGTGGACGGGACGCTCTGGCTGATGGACTGGGAAGCCGCCGGCTGGGGGCCACCGGGGGCGGATCCGGTGCTCTACCGGGCTACAGCGGCGGCCCTCACCGGGCGGCGCGCCCGACCGACCTGGTCGTCCGAGGCGGTGACCTTCTGGCGAGGGGCCGTCGGCCAATGGGGAAGCAGCCCACGCGACCGCCGCATGGCGGCTGCGGTCGACCGGGCCCTGGCGTCCATGGGGGAGCGAGCGACGTGAATCGCGCCCGGTCCGCCACTTCGCGAGGGGGAGTCTGGCTCGCCGTGCTGGGACCCGACGGGAGCGGCAAGAGCACGCTCCTGGACCGGATCGAGCGGGATCTCTCTCCCAGGTTCGGGAGCGTCCAGCGGCACCACCTGCGGCCCCACTGGGGCCGCCGCCGTCCGGGCCGCCCCACCACCGATCCGCACGGCCGCCCGCCGCGAGGCCGGGTCGCGTCCGTCGCCAAGCTCTGCCTGTGGTGGGCCGACTACTGGCTCGGCTATCTGCTCCAGATCCGGCCGGTTCTTCGAGGATCCGGGCTCGTCCTCTTCGACCGCTACTTCGACGACCTGCTGGTGGATCCCCGGCGCTACCGCTACGGCGGCCCCGTTCGGCTGGCCCGGCTGGTCGCGCGGTCGATCCCGCGCCCGCACGCAATCCTCGTCCTGGACGTCCCAGTGGACGTGCTGCGGGAGCGCAAGCGGGAGGTGAGCCCCGAAGAGGTCGAGCGGCAGCGATCCGCCTACCACCAGCTGGCGGAGCGGCTCGCCTCGGCGCACGAGGTCGACGCGGGTCGGCCGTTCGAGGAAGTGGTGGCGGACGCGGAGCGGATCGTGACCGGATCACTTCCCGCGGAGGCCCGTGCACCGGCCGGTGGCTGAGCCGGGCCTCGCCCGCCCCGCCGCCGCCGTGGCCCTCCGTGCGCGCCGCCGCGGCCTCGGGCAGGCGGCGTGGATCGGGGCGGTCGCGGTGGGTGGAGCGGCGATCGCGCTGGCCATCCTGGTGGCGCCCGAGGCCGCCCTCGCGCTGATGGGCGCCACGTTCCTGGGGACGGTGGCGATCGTCTATCCGGACCGCCTGGCGCGGGTGGCGATCGGCTTCCTCGCCTTCCTGCTGGTGGGGTACGCGATGGTCGGGCGGGGGTTCGCCTACCTCGGCGTCCCCCCGGTCTTCCTGGGGGAGGTCGGGCTCGCGCTCGGGTTGGCCGCGGCAGCGGGAAGCGGCCGCATCCGGCGGGTCCTGAGGTCCCCGATCGCGTGGCTGCTGCTGGCCTACATGGCATGGGGGGCGGCCCGCACGTTGCCCTACGTCGGGGTCCACGGGGTCGACGCGCTGCGCGACGCGGTGCTGTGGGGGTACGGCGTCTTCGTCCTGATCACGGCGGCCCTCCTCCTGCGGACCGGCGCGTGGGACCGCCTCGTCGAGAGCTACCGGACGTGGCTGCCGTGGCTGGTCCTCTACCTGCCGTTCGCGTACGCCGTCACCGAGCTCTTCGAGGACCGGCTCCCCCGCCTCCCGTTGTCGGGCGTCCCGTTCCCCGATCTCAAGCCGGGTGACGTGGCCGTCCACCTCGCGGGAGCGGGAGCGTTCCTGCTGATCGGACTGTGGGCCTCACGCGGCCGTTCCGGCCGCCGATGGCTGGAATGGATCATGTGGGGGTCATGGCTCGTCGGGTTCGCGCTGGTGGCCTCGTACAATCGGGGAGGGATGGTCTCGGTGGCGGCGGCGTTCCTCCTGATCGCCACCCTGCGGCCCTCGTGGCGGTGGCTCAAGATCGGGATCGCCGGCGCCGTGTTCATGGCGAGCGTGGTGGCGCTGGACGTCGAGTTCACCATCTCGGAGCGGCGGGAGGTCTCGGCGCGTCAGCTGGCCTCCAACGTCGCGAGCGTGGTGGGCTACCAGCCCGCGGGCGAGGAGCTCCTCGAGACGGTGGAATGGCGCAAGCGGTGGTGGGGCGACATCGTGGACTACACCGTCCGGGGCCCGTACTTCTGGACCGGCAAGGGGTACGGCCTGAACCTGGCCGTGTCCGACGGATACGCGCACGGCCAGGACGCGGTCCTGCGGAGCCCTCACAACGGCCACCTGAACGTGCTGGCCCGCTCCGGCGTGCCCGGTCTGGCGCTCTGGGCGCTCCTCCACGTCGTGTTCGCCGCGAGCCTGCTGCGCGCCTACCTGAGGGCCCGGCGGACGGGCGAGGAGGGGTGGGCGGCGGTGGATCTGTGGATCCTGGCCGTCTGGACCGCGTTCATGGTCAACGCGACGTTCGACGTCTTCTTCGAGGGGCCGCAGGGAGGGATCTGGTTCTGGTGCGTCATGGGCGTCGGTCTCACGGCGCTCGAGCTCCAGCGCGAGGGGCGCGAGCCGCCACGGGGATCGGAGCCCGCGTGAAGGTCCTCGTGGTCCACAACCGGTACGTGGAGCCGGGCGGCGAGGACGAGGTCTTCGAGGCGGAGACTGCGCTGCTGGAGTCGCGCGGCCACGCGGTCCTCCGCTACGAGGAGGACAACGATCGGATCGCGGAGATGGGCCGCCTCGAGGTGGCCCGGCGCACGCTCTGGAGCCGCGAGTCCCGCCGGTCGCTCGAGGACCTGCTCCTGCGAGAGCGGCCGGACGTGGCGCACTTCCACAACACGTTCCCGCTCGTCTCGCCCGCCGCCTACTGGGCGGCGGCGGCCGCCAACGTGCCCGTCGTCCAGACGCTCCACAACTACCGGCTGATGTGCGCCAACGCCCAGCTCTTCCGGGACGGCGGCCCGTGCGAGGAGTGCGTAGGACGGCTCGCCCCGTGGCCCGGCATCCTCTACGGCTGCTACCGCGGCGACCGCGCGGCGAGCGCGGTCGTGGCCGGCATGCTGGGCCTGCACCGGGCGCTGGGGACGTGGGCGCGGCGGGTGGACCGCTACCTGACGCTGACCCGATTCGCGCGCGACAAGATGGTGGAGGGCGGTTTCCCGGCCGAGCGGATCCGGGTCAAGCCGAACTTCCTGCCGGTGGACCCCGGTCCCGGGGAGGGCCGCGGCGGATACGCCCTCTACGTGGGGCGGCTGTCCCCCGAGAAGGGGATCGGCACGCTGGTCGAGGCGTGGGAGCGGCTGGACCCGCCGGTTCCGCTGCAGGTGGTCGGACAGGGAAGCGAGGCGCCGGCGGTCGAGGCCCTCGCGGCCCGGCGGCCGGAGGTCCGGATGCGCGGGCGTCTCCCGCGCGACGAGGTGGCCGCGCTGATGCGGGACGCCCTCGTCCTGGTCGTTCCCTCGCGCTGGTACGAGGGGTTTCCGCTGGTAGTGGTGGAGGCGCTCGCCGCGGGCCTTCCGGTGATCGCGAGCGACCTCGGCAGCCTGACCGAGGTGGTGCGGCCGGGCGAGACGGGCTGGCGCGTGCCGGCCGGAGACCCGGCGGCACTGGCCGCGGCGGTCGCCCGCGCGGCCGCCGACCCGACCGCGCTGATCCCCATGCGCCGTGCCGCGCGCGAGGACTTCAAGGAGCGCTACACGGCGGAGAGGGGCTACACTGCGCTGATGGAGATCTATCGCGAGGTCGCGCGGAACGGTCGAGTTCTGGAGCGGACGGAGGCCGTCCGGTGAGCGCCGGCACGCGCCCCGCGCGCGCCGGCACGCTCCGCTACGCCGTGATCCTGGCGCCGCCCGCGCTCCTGATCGCGGCCCTTCCGCTCCTCTCCCGGCTGCTGGAGACCCCGATCGGCGACTTCACGCGGGACGTCTTCTCGACCGCCGAGCTCCCGGTGTACATCGGGCTGGTCTCGAACGTGGGCATCTTCATGTGGGGGGCCACCGCGGCGGTCTGCGGCTTCGCGTGGTGGGTCGCGCCGGGGCCCCGCTGGCGCGGGAGGCGGGCGTGGCTCCTGGCGACGGCGGTGTGGAGCGGGGTCCTCATGGCGGACGACTTCTTCATGTTCCACGAGTGGATCTTCCCGAAGGTTACCGGCCTCGACGAGAAGGTCGTGCTGGGCGCCTACGGGGCGGCCCTGGCGACGTACCTCTGGGCCTTTCGCGCTCTGCTGGCGGAATCTCCGGTGGGGATCGGCGCGGCGGTGGCGCTCTTCGGCGT